>SHZB01000198.1 GCA_009692485.1 Myxococcales bacterium | reverse complement strand
GGGTGCACGCCCGCTACGTCATGAGCACGGCCGCCATGCGAGCGACGCCTGTCGCCGCGCTGCCGGTGCTGCCGTTTTCGGTGTTGCCGATGGCGTTCGAATCGTCACGAATCGTCACGGGTTGTGACGATTCAAACGGGGCCGCGACCCAAACCTCAAGGGTTACCAGCGCGCCCAGTATGATTCGAACATACGACCCCAAGCTTCGTAGGCTTGTGCTCTATCCAGCTGAGCTATGGGCGCTCGCGTGAGCTGCCTTGTTAGGGTTCGGCCTGAAACGTGTCAAGGCGAATTTCCGCGGAAATCCGTGAAATTATGCTGCGCACGACCCGGCAAGCCATGCAATTGCGCGCTCGCCAGGAAGAACGGCGGACGCGCAAATGTTGACGTCGACGAGGCCGCGAAGAACGCGTGTCGCGACCCATCGAGATCACGCAAGCCGACCGTCGCTCGTGGTCTCCACGCACAGCGTCCATCCAACTGCCCAGCGAAGCCGCGGAGACAGCATGCGCGGTGGCGGACCGAGCAAGCGCTGGTGGAACAAGCAAGCGCAGCGACGGCGCAGAACCGATAAGCCAAGCAACCGGGCGGCAAGAACGAAGGCGAATTGCCCGGCGAGAGACGAAGCTAATGCGGTGGCCCGAAGAGGGCTAAGCCAAGACCTTCACGGAACAGAAAAGAAAGGAGCGCGAAGAGAGCATGGCAAAGGAAGAAAACAGGGCGCTGAGAAAACAGGGCGCTGAGAAAACAGGGCGCTGAGAAAACAGGGCGCTGAGAAAACAGGGCGCTGAGAAAACAGGGCGAAGGAAGAAAGCGATAAGGAAGCAGAGCAGGGCGAAGGAAGCAGAGCAGGGCGAAGGAAGCAGAGCAGGGCGAAGGAAGAAGCAGGGCGAAGGAAGAAAGCGTTAAGGAAGCAGAGCAGGGCGAAGGAAGAGAGCAGGGCGAAGGAAGAAAGCGTTAAGCCAAGGATTCAAGCAAACGTCGGAGGCACCAAAGTCAGCGGGATGGGCGAGCCAGCGCGGAACGATGGCTTGGGAGTGCCGGTGGAATCGAAGGTTCCAGGCGCTGCAACGGGCTCGCCAAAGGCATGGGCCATGCCATGCGGAAACTCGTGTTTTTATCTAATGAATACGAGTTGATACGCGCGATGTGAGCGATGCCGAGGCCGGGGTCGATGCGGCCTGTGGGGCAGCCGTGTCGCGATCCCGGGTCGGGTGCGCAATCATTGCGGAGGGTCGAGTGCGGGCGGTCCGAAGAGCGCATCGCGGGGCGACTCCGCGTGGCAGCGCGCGCAGGCGAAGAGCTGGCCGTCGGTGGCATTGCGCATCTGCGAGTCGAGCAGGTAGAAGCGCCAGCCGTCGGTGTCGCCGCGCTCACCCTCGGCAAGCTTGAGCATGGCAAACGTGACGGCGGGGACGCTGCTGCCGGGCTGATAGTGGTGTTGGACGACGAGCGCGCCGGGCGGCACCGTCGGTCGGGCAGCGCGATGCTTCAGCGTGAGATAGCCGCGGGCCTCATCGTTGACGTGGACCGTGCGCTCGAACGAGCCGTCGAGGTGATCGGAGCGGTCGCGACCCGGAGCGCGCTCGAGGGTCGCGACGGCGTCAGCGTGGTTCCATCGAACGCGTCGACTCTCGGGGATCAGCGCGGTGCGCGTGGATCGGAATGCGTCGGGGGCGGCACCCAGCGGCGCGGCGTCGAGCCAGCTGTCGTCCGTCACGAGGCGCGATGGCGGCGCGGCGCATCCCGTCAGCGTGAGCGGCGTGGCGAAAGCGAGCGCCACTGCCACTGCGAGCTCGATGGCGAGTTCGATGGCGAGCGCGAACCGTGGCTCGGCGGAGCGACGCGGTCGCATCGAGCGCGGATGCTACATTGCGCTCCGATGTCGATGAGGGAATTCGCGCGTCGAGCGGCGCGCCCAAGTGCGGCTGCGACGGATGTGGCGAGCTTGGTGGCGGTGCTCAGCGTGCTTTTCTGCGGTGCACAGAGCGTCTCGTGCGGAGGCGCGATCGAGGGCGGCAGCGAGAGCACGCCACCGCTCGCGGTGCCAACTGGCGCGCCGATGGGACCGGGGACGGGATCGCCGACGGGATCGCCGACGGGATCGCCGACGGGATCGCCGACGGGATCGCCGACGGGATCGCCGCGCGCGGCCGGCGGGAGCTTTCCGCCGCCGAAGTTCTCGCCGCCATTTGCGCGGACGGCGGGCGAGGGCGACGGGCGTTGGACGGGGCTTTCGGATGGCGTGCGCGGAGACGTGGGCGGAGACGTGCGCGGCGGTGCTCCGGTGATGGCGCGGGCGCTCGTGCATCCGAATCCGTTCAAGGGATTTGCGTTCGTCGATGTGGTGGCGTTCGATCTTGCGGCGACGGAGCTGCACTTCGTGGCGGGCACGATCGAGCCGGAATCCACGGTCGTTCCGAGCGCCGAGCGCAGTGGCCTCGTCCGTCGCGAACACTTCGCGAGCTTGCTTGCGGTGTTCAACGGCGGGTTCATGGCGCGGCACGGGCAATACGGGATGATGCTCGAGGGTGCGGTGTTGGTTCCGCCGCGTGAAGATGCGTGCCACGTGTTCATGCGAGCGGACGGCACGGTGGGGATCAGCTCGAGCAGTGGGCCGAACAACGCGCTCGCGGAGCATCGCTGGTGGCGACAGACGCCGCCGTGCCTGGTCGAGGAGGGCGAGATCAATCCGCGTCTCGCGCAAGAGCATGCGTCGCGGCGTTGGGGCGCGGCCGTGGGTGGCGCGCGCGATATTCGGCGGAGCGCGATCGGACTAGACGCGTCCGGAACCACGATGTTTTACGGCTTCGGCGAGTGGGTGACGGCGCGCGAGCTGGCCGTGGGGATGCGTCAGGTGGGCGCGGCGAGCGCGGCGGAGCTCGACATCAACTGGTCCTACACCAAGTTCTTTTTGTTCGAGCGGCCGGCGGGGCCGGGGGCCTTCGAGCCGCCGCGCATTCGCGAATCCATTGTGCCGAAGCTCGAGTACGACGCGACGCGTTACACGGTGCGAGCGGCCGAGCGCGACTTCTTCTACGTGCGGTCGCGCTGAAAAGCCGTGGCGTACTGCGCGAAGGGCGCCGCCGTTTCTGCGTTGGCGTTTCCCGCGCCGCCGTTTCTACGTTGGCGTTTCCCGCGCCGCCGTTTCCGCGCTGGCTGCGCGTCGGAGGTGACGCTATGGCCCGGCGATGTCCAGCGACACGAAGATTGTCGAGCTTCGCGAGACGATCGAGCGCGGAGGTTCCGAGCGCTATCACGCGGCCAATCGCGAGAAGGGCAAGCTCTTCGCGCGCGAGCGGATCGCGTTGTTGCTCGACGCCGAGAGCTTCGTCGAGGACGCGGCGTTCGCGAACGCTTGTGCGGACGGACTTCCGGCCGATGGTGTCGTGACGGGGGTCGGCGCGATCGGTGGCCGCCCCGTCGCCGTGATGGCGAATGACTCGACCGTGAAGGCTGGCTCGTGGGGCAAGCGCACGGTCGAAAAAATCCTGCGTATTCAGGAGACGGCGCAGGGGCTCTCGTGCCCGCTGGTGTACCTCGTGGACTCGGCGGGCGCGCGCATCACCGATCAGCTCGAGATGTTTCCGGGTCGTCGCGGCGCGGGGCGCATCTTCTACAACCAGGTGAGGATGAGCGGACGCGTGCCCCAGATTTGCCTGCTTTTCGGGCCTTCGGCGGCGGGCGGCGCGTACATTCCGGCCTTCTGCGACGTCGTCGTGATGGTCGACAAGAACGCCAGCATGTACCTCGGCTCGCCGCGCATGGCCGAGATGGTGATCGGCGAGAAGGTGACGCTCGAGGAGCTCGGCGGCGCGCGCATGCACTGCTCGGTGTCGGGCTGCGGCGATGTCCTCGCGAAGACCGAGGCCGACGCGATCAGCTTCGCGCAGCGCTATCTCGCGATGATGCCGACGAGCTCGAGTGAAGTGTCGCCCTCGGTCGAGGCGCGCGCGCCAATGGGCTCGGCGGCGGAGATCGAAGCGCTCATTCCGGCGGACGAAAACAAGCCCTTCGACATGATGCGCGTCATCGAGCGGCTCATCGACGAGGGCTCGTTCGTCGAGCTGAAGGAGCGCTTTGCGAAAGAGATCATCACGGGCCTCGCGCGCATCGATGGGCGCGTGGTCGGTGTCGTCGCCAATCAACCCAAGCACAAGGGCGGCGTGTTGTTCGTGGACTCGGCGGACAAGGCGGCGCGATTCATCTGGCTGTGCGACGCGTTCAATGTGCCGCTCCTCTACCTTGCCGATGTGCCGGGCTTCATGATCGGCACCATCGTCGAGCGACAGGGGATCATTCGCGCGGGCGCAAAGATGATCGCCGCCGTCAGCGAGGCCACCGTGCCCAAGCTTTGTGTGGTCGTGCGCAAGGCCTACGGCGCGGGGCTCTACGCGATGTGTGGCCCGGCCTTCGAGCCCGACGCGACGCTCGCGTTGCCAAGCGCGTCGATCGCGGTCATGGGGCCGAGCGCTGCGATAAACGCCGTGTATTTCAATAAGATCCAGGACGTGCCCGAGGGAGCGGAGCGCGACCGGATGGTGACCAAGCTGCGCGATGAGTACCGCGCGGACATCGACATCGAGAAGCTCGCGAGTGAGCTCGTGGTCGATGCGATCGTGCCGGCAGCCGAGCTGCGGCGAGAGCTGGTGCGGCGCTTCGCGATCCTCGCGCGCAAGGTCGAGCCGCGAGCTACGAAGAAGCACATGGTCCCGCCGGTGTGACGATGCCGACGGAGTTTTCGGCGCGGGGGGCGCGACGAATGGCGGCGTGCGGGGCGCGACGAATGGCGACGTTCGCGGTGTGTGGGGCGCGACGAATGGCGGCGCTGGCCATGTGTTGCGGCATCGCTTGTGTGCTCCTTGGTTTGGCAAGCTCGGCTCGCGGCGATGTGCACGCGCGCCGCATCGTTGCCCTGCTCGACACGCCATCGCGCCGCCATCCGCTCGCCGCCGAAGATGGCCGCATTCCGCTGCTCGTGCGCGTGCCCCCGGGAGTCTCGGCGCGCGCTCGCGGACTCTTGCCACTTGGCGACGGGCTCGCGGCGGTGCATCTGGATGCAGCCGCGCTGCCGGCGTTTTTGCAGGCGAACCCCGACCTCGCGCCGACGGTCTCACCACCGCGCCGAGCGCTGCTCGATGCTTCGGGCGCGATCACGCACGCGCCGGCATTTCGAGTGCACACCGGGCTCGACGGCACCGGCGCCGTCGTCGGGATCATCGATACCGGCATCGATGCGGCGCACGCGGATTTTCGCGACGCGGAGGGCAAGACCCGGATCGCGTGGCTCATCCAGCGGGGCAAGCCGCGAGGGCTCCATCCCGAGCTCGAGGAGCGCTTCGGTTGCACCGCGAAGGGCCAGTCGCCGTGCGCGATTTTGGCGGCGGCGGACATTGACGCGTTGCTCGCGAGCGCCCCGAGCTCGGCGCCGCGTGACCCCACCGGTCATGGCACGCACGTCGCGTCGATCGCGGCCGGCAACGGCGGACTCGCGAACAATCCGCTGCCGACATACGCGGGCGTGGCGCCGGGTGCGACCCTCATCGTGGCCGCGCCGTCGAGCGCTGGCTTTAGCGATCCGGACATCATCAACGCCGCGCGCTTCATCTTCGATCGCGCCGATGCGCTGCACATGCCGGCCGTCGTCAACGTGAGCCTTGGTTCCGACTACGGACCGCACGACGGCACGAGCGAGCTCGAGCGTGGGCTCGCGGCGCTCATCGGTGACGGCGAACCCGGGCGCGCGATGGTGGTCGCGGCCGGAAACAGCGGGGCCCTCTACACCTTCGGTGAGCGCGGACCTTACGGCGTGCACACCGAGGCGCGCAGCTCCGAGCATGCGACGACGCGCGTGCCGATCGGTTTGCCGGGGCTCGCGGGGAAGATCGATGGCGCCGGCTTCGTGTGGCTCACGTTTCGTCCGGGCGATGAGGTCTCCGTCGGGCTCGACGGCCCGGGCGGGCTCTCGATTTCGCCGGTCGCGCCGGGAGCTGACGGCGACGATGAAGATGACGGCGACGGTGACGATGACGATCTTCGCGCGGTGGTCGTCAACGCGATCGCGGGCGCGCAGGCGGGGATCGCCGCGGACAGCAACAGCGCGGTCGTGTCGTTCAGCGGCAAATGGGACGCGGGCGAGGAGATCGCGATCCTGCTTCGCGGTCGCGGCGACGCTCAGCTGTGGGTCGCGGGCACGGGCGACGCAGGGCCGGGTGTTGGGCTCGGCGTCATGTTCGAGCGCGCCGTAAAATTCGGGACCGTCGGCGTGCCTGCGACCCATCCGGAGCTCATCGCCGTCGGCTGCACGCTGAATCGAAAACGCTGGCGGCCCCTCGGCGCGGCCGGAAGTCTCGAGCTCGCGAGCTTCGGCGGCGTGGCCGAGCCGATGGTCGACAGCCTCTGTTATTTCAGCGGTGCCGGACCGACGGCCACGGGTGTGATGAAGCCCGATCTCGTCGCGCCCGGTGCATTCGTCGCCGCCGCGATGAGCCACGATGCCGATCCGCGCAGCTCGGCGGGAAGCATTTTTTCCGCCTTCGATTGTCCCGACGAGGGAGACCGATTGTGTCACCTCGTCGACGAGACGCACGCCATCAACAGCGGCACGTCGATGTCGGCCCCGCAGGTCTCGGGCGCGATCGCCCTGATTTTCGGCCGCGATCCGACGCTGACGCAGCGCGAGCTTCGCGATCTCCTCACCGCCAGCGTCGCGCGTCCACGGGGCCTCGTGCCCTTCGATTATCAGCAAGGTTCGGGGGAGCTTCAGCTCGACAACGTGCTCGCGGTGCTCGATAGTTTGCCGAGCCTCGAGCCCAGCGTCGCGCACAGCTACTTCGTCCTCGGCGCGCCGTACCTGCGACCCGATCCGAGCCACGAAGTCGCGGGCGTGGTGGAGCTTCGCGACGCGAAGGACGCCGTCGTGTCGAGCGTCGCGGACGGCGAGCTCACGCTGCGGCTCCACGGCGGAGTTGCGAGTCGACCGCTCACGCGCGTTCACGCCGGGATGTGGCGATTCGCGATCGCGGCCGAGCGCGGGACCGGCGGCGGCGCGGTCACGGTCGAGGTCTTGTTTCGCGGACAAGCGATCGGCAAGCGCGTGATGCCGATCGCGGTCGATGCGTGGGCGGTCGGAAGTGGCGTGAACGCCGTCGGCGGCTGCTCCGTCACGCGGATGGAAGGCGGGCGGCGTGGCGAATGCGCTCGCGGCGTTGCGATCTTCAGCGAACTCGCGGTGCTGCTCGGCGCGTTCGGCGCCTTACGTGTGCGGCGGCGCACGCGTCGCGCGGAGTCGTGCGAAGACTTCCGTAGCGTGTGATGCAGCGCGTGTCACAGCGTGTGATGCAGCGTGTGATGCAGCGTGTGATGCAGCGTGTGTCACAGCGTGTGTCACAGCGTGTGATGCAGCGTGTGTCACAGCGGAGCGCGAATGGCTGAGCGTTCGACTCTGCTCCGCGGTCCCGGCTCGACGGGTTCGGTGACGCGGCGCCGGCTGGCGTGACTCAGCGCGTAAACGGCGACGGGCAGCAGCTTCCCAGCTGGCTGCAGGTTGCCGCACCGTCGAAGACACAAATGCACGCGAGCTCGCCGTTGTAGTTGCAGCGGCAGCCTTGGTCGGTGCAGTCGCTCG
Organism: Myxococcales bacterium; assembly: GCA_009692485.1. GTDB lineage: Bacteria > Myxococcota_A > Polyangia > Polyangiales > Polyangiaceae > SYFR01. The sequence goes on along the minus strand of SHZB01000198.1, from coordinate 593 downwards.
TGTAGTTGTTGCCCGCCGCGTCGCACTGCGAGGAAATGCAGGACGCGCCGCCGCCCGTCGACGACACCGTGTCGCCGCCCGTCGACGTCACCGCGCCGCCCGTCGACGACACCGTGTCGCTGCCCGTGGACACGGTGACGCTGCCCGTGGACTCCGTGCTGCCGTCGCAGTCCGTGAGCGACCCGACGGGAGCTGCCACGGCGCAAAGCTTTGAGCCATTGCCGCCGCTGCTGCCTCCGCCTCCGCCCGCGCCGAGCGGGTCATCGACGATCGCCTTGCCGCCGCAAGCAATGGCGAGAAAGGCGATGACGGCGGCAGCGACGGAAATGCTTCGAATCACCGTTGACAAGTACCACTCCGGGCTTCGAGAACCAACAGCGCCGTCCCTCCCGCACTTCGTTTGGACCCCGCCATCGCGGCACCGAAGCCTCGCCAACTTCGCGTTCGCTCCCGCTCACTTCGCCAACTTCGCGTTCGCTCCCGCTCACTTCGCCAACTTCGCGTTCGCTCCCGCTCACTTCGCCAACTTCGCGTTCGCTCCCGCTCACTTCGCCAACTCGGCCTTGATCGCGATACGGCCGATGCTGCGATAG
>SHZB01000008.1 GCA_009692485.1 Myxococcales bacterium | reverse complement strand
AACGGCCTCTCTGGGCGGGGCCATGCCCCTCAGCCAAACGGCCTCTCTGGGCGGGGCCATGCCCCTCAGCCAAACGGCCGCACCGCGACTCAGCGGCCGAGCTTCTTCGCGAAGAGCTCGCCGAAGGTGCCGAGCGAGACGGCGGCGGGTCGCTGAAATGCGGCGGCGTCTGCGGCCTCACGCAGCGCGGCGACCTGCTTCATCGACAGCGAGAGGCGACGGCGCGCGGTGTCGATCTCGAGCACGACGACCTCCACGTCTTGCCCGACGCTCAGCACCTCGCGCGCGTGTTGAACGCGGCGGTCGCTCTGAAGCTCGCTGACGTGCACCATGCCTTCGAACCCGCCCTCGAGCGCGATGATCGCGCCGAAGGCCTCGAGGCGCACGACCTTGCCGCTGTGCCGAGTGCCACGGCCGAGTTTGCCGCTCGCCTCGATCAGCGGATCGGTCGCGAGCGACTTCAAAGAGAGGCTGATGCGGTCGGGCTTCTTCGGGTCCAGGCTGGGCTCGATCTTCGTAATTTCCGCCTCGACCACGTCGCCGACCGAGAGCGCCTCGGACGGGTGGCCCACGCGCGCGAAGCCGATCTGGCTCACGTGCAAGAGCGCCTCGATGCCGCCAAGATCGACGAAGGCGCCAAACTCTTTGATGCGCGTGATCGGACCGCGGACGATGGCTCCGACCGAGAGCCCGGCCCGGATCTCCGCGGCTTTCTGTGCCCGCTCTGCCTCGAGTAGCGCGCGCCGCGAGACGACCACGTTCGGCGCACCGCCTTGGCCTCGCTCGAGCTTGGTCACCCGAAACTCGAGCTCGCGCCCGACGAAGGCTTGCACGTCCTCGACAAAGCCCACCTCGAGCTGCGACATCGGGCAGAACGCGCGCACGCGGCCCACTTGGACCTCGACGCCGCCCTTGTTCACGCCGGTGACCTTGCCCGCGACCGGGGCCCCGTTCTCGAACGCTTGCGCCAGCTCTTCGAGCGCATTTTCACCGTCCCCGAGGCGCGTCCGCAACACCGCCTGGCCGTCCTTCATCGCCACGATGTGGGCGCGCACGGTGTCGCCGACCTTCACCGTGAGGACGCCGTCTTTGCCTGTGAGCGCCGCGCGCTCGAGCACGCCCTCGCTCTTGCCGTCGAGGCCGATGAACACCGCATCGCGTCCAATCGCGACGACCATTCCGACGACGGCTTCTCCGATCCTCGGCGCTCGCGGTCGCTTGCCGCTGCGCTTCTCTTGTTCTTCGAAGAGGCCCGCAAACGCCCCAGAAAAACCGCCCTTTTCGTCCTTTGTCATCGTCCTGCCGCGTCCGTGTCCGGGCCGTCCCGGGGGTCATCGACCTTAGCGTCCGAAGCGCGCGCCGTGCTCAAAAATCGCGGGCCTCGGGCAGCTCGACGACAAAGCGTGCGCCCTCTGTGCCGTCTTCATGGTGAATGCTTCCGCCCGCTCCTTCGACGAGGCCGCGGCAGACCGCCAAGCCGAGACCGGTGCCCGCGCCAACATCCTTGGTCGTGAAGAATGGCTCGAACAATCGCCCTCGCGCCTCGACCGCGATGCCGCCGCCGTTGTCCTCGACCGCGACCGACACGCGCTGCTCCGTCTCGGTCGCGCGGATCGTGATCACCCGGGGATGGACCCCCGTGGCGTCGGCGGCGTTGATGAGCAAATTGACGAGCACCTGTTCGAGCTGCTCGATGCCGATGGCGACATTTGACAATGTCACAGGAATATGCATCGCGAGTTCGACCTCGCGAAAGGACTGTTGCGGGCGCACCAGCTGCACGGCGTGCTCGACCGCCTGGGCGACCGAGCAAACATCGCGGCGTTCGGCCGAATCCGCCAAATCGGCATCGCTGCTCGTTCGTATTCCGTGTCGATCGGGACGTGCGAACGCGAGCAAATCGCCGAGCACGCGACTCACGCGCTCGGTCTCGCGCTTCATGTGAACGAGGAGGCTGCGCTCTTCTTCGTCGAGGTGCTGGCTGTCGAGGAGCAGCTCCTGAAACGAGAGGATCGCCGTGAGCGGATTGCCGATCTCATGCGCGAGCCCCGCGGCCAGCCGCCCGACGGACGCGAGCTTCTCGCTTCGCACCACGTGTGACTCCGCCCGCGCAAGCTCGGTGGTCCTCGCCCGCAGCTCCCCGATTGTGCGCCGCTGCTCCTCTTCTTCGGAGCGCAGCTGCTTGGTCATCGTGTCGAGCGCGCGCCCCAGCTCGGCCAGCTCGCGACTCGTCGGCGCGGGCACTTGCAGAGTCGGAGCGCCGGCTGCCACGCGTTCGGCGGCACGCACGATTCGCGCAACCGGGGTGACGATGATGCGCGTCAGCGCGAAGTAGGAGAGCGCCAGAAGAATCACGCCGAGCAGGGCCATGTAGAGCGCGACCAGCCGCACCACCGGGGCCGCGCGCGTTGCCGAGGGCTCGGTGTCGAGCAGGGTGGCGACCGAACCCGCGTGGCTCGCAACGATCACGACGAGCCCCGGCCCGCGGGGCGTCGTCACCGCGTGCGAATCGTCCCGCGACGGCGTCACCGCGCCCGGCAAGATCCCGCGCTCGGCTTCGCCACCGGCTGCGTTCTGACGCGCACCCGTGCGGTCGTAGAGCGCGATCGCGGACACACCCTCCGCAAGCTGCGCGCGAAGCAACCCGTCGAGCGAGCCGGGCGCGCGGGTGAGTCGTGCCTCGCCCACATGCCCTGCGATCGCACGTCCGAGCGCGTGCGCGTGCCGCTCCCAAATCTGCGTGGTGATCGCGCGGGTGAGCCCATCGACCGCGACGTACAAGGGCGCGAGCGCCAGCAAGAGGAGCGCTCCCATCACGACCGAGAGCTGAGCGCGGATCCCGAGGCGCACAGCTCAGTCAACACCCGATCGCAGGGCGACGCCAGCCGGCCACCCGCGCCTGCTTGGAAGCGACGTTGAAATTGATTGCGCCGTTTGCCAATAGCTCAGGCCACCCACGCGCGCTTGAAAGTGACGAAAAACCTCGCGCTGACAGCGCCCGCGGAGGTGGCTCCGGATTTGGCCCCGCCGGTCACGCTCTGATAGCGCAGCGAACTGCCGATGGCCCCTTCTGACCCGCCGCTCGTCCCCTTCTTCGTCGCCCTCCACCGGGGCTCGCGCCGGGCGTTGCCGCTCTTCGCGCTGCTCGGTGTGGCGTGCCTCGTCGGAGCGCTCGGTTCCGGCCGGCTCGGCGCGGGCTCGCTCGCCAACGCGGGGTTCGGCCTCGTGGGGCTCGCGATCGCAGGCGCTCTCGGCGTCGGCGCGCATCGCCGCACGCGCGCGGTCGAGCAAAACCTCCGCCGCGACGTGGAGGTCGGAGCGTGGCTCGTGCTCGGGGCGTACGCCGCCGCGCTATACGTCGACCGCACGATCGGCGGCGCCACGTATCCACTCGTGTATGTGGCGCTCGGGCTCCTTTGTGCCTTCGCGCATCCGGTCTCTGCCACCCTCGTCGTGGCCATTTCCGTGGCATTCGAGGCGTTGCTCGTCACGTTTGCATTCGATGCGCTCGTGGGTGCTGAGCTCGTGCACCACGCGCTCTTCATGATCGCGATCGCGGCCGTGAACCTCCTGAGCTTGCGTCTCGAGGTCGCGCGGCTTCGCAAAGTGTCCGTTGCCCAGCTCGATACCGAGCGCGACAAGCTGCGCGAGGAAGCGCGCCACTACCGTCTGCTGCGCCCCACCTCGCCGAACGAGGGCACGAGCGCGCCCGCGGAGGGCACGACCAGCCGCGAGAACGGAGCCGTGTGCACCGACGATCGCCTCATTCGCTCGGGCATCGAGGAGATCCAGCTCTCGGTGCTGTTCGCGCTCCGGCTCTTGCGGCAGAGCCTCGGCCTTCACACGGCCATGTTGCTGTGGCTCAACGAGCGCGGCACCAAGCTGCGCATCAGCGAGCTGGTGTCCGACGCCGACGACGAGGAGCTGCGCGAAGGGCCGTTCTCCGCGGCCGACGGGATCCTCGGAATGGCGCTGGCGCAGCGCGCGCCCGTGAGCATCGGGCAGCTCAAATCGCAGTATGTGTTGCCGTATTACCAAGATGCTTGTCCCGCGCAGACGGTGTGCGCGGTGCCGGTGTTTCAGCACGGCGTCGTGCGCGGAGTGCTCGTCGTCGACAGCGCGCGCGTCGAGCCCTTCTCGCGCGCAGACGAAGAGCTGTGCGAACAGGCCGCGCGTTTCTGTGCGCGGGCGATCGAGAACGAGCGGGTGTTCGTGCAGCTCGAGCGAACGCGGCTCGAACAAGCCAAGCTCTACCGCGCGGCCGACAGGCTTGGCGCGGCCAAGACCGAGCAAGAGGTCGTCGAGGCCGGCGTGCTCTGCGCGCGTGACATCGCGGCGGTCGATTTCGCCGCCTTCACGGCCTACGACAAGCATGACGACTCGCACCTCATCTGCGCGGTGAGCGGCGACGGGCCACGCGCGCTCGAGGGCAAGCGCTTCGCGAGCAACACGGGTCTGTGCGCGATGGCGCTACGAAATCGCCATGCGCTGCCATACCGGGGCGATTACGACGCGGGCCAGCAGACGGTGTTCTCGAAGGAGCTCGCGCCGCCGGAGATGCCGAGCCTGTTGGTGCTACCGCTCGTGGTGCATGACGAGGCACTCGGGACCTTGGTCCTCGGCTCGCGGCGCGCGCACGCCTTCGACGACACGGCGCGCGGCCTGCTCGAGGTGCTCGGCAGCCACCTCGCGGTCTCGCTCTCCAACGCGCGGATGGTCAAGCGTCTCGAGGAGCAGGCGACGACGGACGGACTCACCGGCCTGCTAAACAAACGCGCGATGCTCGAGACCGCGGTCGCGAAGCTCAACGCGGCGAAGCGATTTGCGCGGCCGCTCAGCGTGCTCGTGTGCGATATCGATCTCTTCAAGCGCGTCAACGATACCTACGGCCACGACATCGGCGACGTCGTGATCCAACAGCTCGCCCAGCTTCACGAGAGCATGAAGCGAGCGACGGACTCCGTGGCGCGCTTCGGTGGCGAAGAGTTCGTGACCATCTGCGAGCAGACCGACGAGCATGGCGCGCTCTTGCTGGCGGAGCGCATTCGCGAGGAATTCGGGCGTACGACGATTCACGCGGGCGACGGGCGCGAGATCGTTTGCACCTGCTCGGTGGGCGTCGCGACCTACCCCGCGGCGGGCCAAAGCTGGGAGGACCTCTTCAAGGCGGCGGACGCGGCCCTCTACGCTTCGAAGCGCGGCGGTCGCAACCGCACCACCGCGTGGACGCCGCGGCTCCGCGCCGATGGTCACGCCGCGGCTTGACACGCACGCCCGGCGCGCGTCCGATCGCTGACGCAATGAGCGACCAAGAAGCCGAAGGCGCAGGGAACTCTGTGGGCGACGACGACGCGAATGCTGAGGGCGCAGCGAACGCGGTGGGCGGTGCGCGCTACAACCTGCGCGAGGGACTTGGCGTGTTGTTCCGTGCGGCGCAGCGTGCGACCAAGGAGATCGAGCGCGAGGTGCGGTCGGTCAAGCTCGACGCGGCGATTCGCGAGGCCGCGACGGAGATCCAGCGCGAGGTCCTCAACGCGAAGATCGGCGATACGCTGAAGAGCGTCACCCTCGAGATCCAGCGCGAAGTCGCGAACGCGAAGATCGGCGATACGCTGCGGGCCGCCCGCGAGGAGTTCGCGCATGCAAGCCAAGACGTGACCCGTCAGCTCGACGATTTTCTGCACGATCTCGACACCGGCGCGGACAAGGTCCCCGCTGCCACGTCCGCGGCCGCGACCACTGCCGCGAGCGACGCTACGAGCGCGGCACCCGACGCACCGACCGACGCCACGACCGCTGCCACGAGCGCGACCACGACCGCGACGGACGCCACGAGCGACGCCACGAGCGCGGCACCCGAGCCCGGCGGCACGGCTCCGAAGCGCATTCGCATCGACGAAGGGTGAAGGGCGTCCGCCGCTCTGGTAGAACTGCAGCGATGATGCGCGTGAGCTTGTTCCTCGTGGTGGCCGGAGCTTTCATCGCTGCGTGCAGCGCCGACGTCGAGGTGCCGCCGGGCGTGCCGTGCGGGCCGGTGACCTGCGGCGAAGCAGAGTACTGCTGCGACGCGACCTGCGGTCTGTGCCTCGGTGAAGAGATCGCCTGCACCGAGACCTGCCCCGACTGAGCTTCGACGAGGACTTGCAGCGGCTGCGCTTCGAAGTGGACCTGCGCCGGCTGCGCTCCGAAGTGCACTTGCAACGGCTGCGCTCCGAAGCGCGGGAGCGGCAAGTTCCGTGAGCGCGCGGGAATAACCGTGCGGCCGCGGTTGTCCCCTCTGGCCCACTTGCGCTAGAAGGCCCCCCGACCATGCAAGACGTCCGTGCGCTGAACGAGTTCGTGGCCAAAGAGAGCGCGTTTGTCGACGATCTCGTGCGCGAAGTCGGCCGCGTCATCGTCGGGCAAACGCAGATGATCGAGCGCATCCTCATCGGCCTTCTGACCGGTGGCCACGTGCTGCTCGAAGGCGTGCCCGGGCTCGCGAAGACCTCGACGGTGCGGACCTTGTGCGAGGCCATCGACGCCAAATTCGCGCGCGTGCAGTTCACTCCCGATCTCTTGCCCGCGGACGTCATCGGCACCGTGATCTACAACCACCAGAAGGGCGAGTTCACTTCGAAGCTCGGCCCGATCTTCGCGAACTTGGTGCTCGCCGACGAGATCAACCGCGCGCCCGCCAAGGTGCAGAGCGCGCTCCTCGAGGCGATGCAAGAAAGACAGGTCACGATCGGCGAGCAGAGCTATCCCTTGCCGCGACCGTTCATCGTGATGGCGACGCAAAATCCGATCGAGCAAGAGGGGACCTACCGGCTGCCCGAGGCGCAGATCGATCGCTTCATGATGATGGTGCGCGTCGGCTACCCCACGCGCGAAGAAGAGCGCGAGATCGTCGAGCGAAGCGTGAGCCCGTTTTCTCCGGCGATGAAGAAGTGCGTCGATCTCGAGGCGATCGAGCGTGCGCGCAAGGCGACCAGCGACGTGTACGTCGACGACCGCGTGAAGAGCTACATCGTCGACGTGGTGTTCGCGACGCGCGAGCCCAAGCAGCGTGGCCTCGGAGATCTCGCGGGACTCATCGAGCTAGGCGCTAGCCCGCGCGCCTCGATCGCGCTGGCACACGCGGCCCGCGCGCACGCCTTCTTGCGGCATCGCGGCTACGTCACACCCGAGGACGTGAAGGCCATCGGCCCCGACGTGCTTCGCCATCGCGTGGTCCTCACCTACGAGGCAGAGGCCGAAGAAATCAAGGCCGAGGACGTCGTGCGGCGCGTGTTCGAAGTCGTCGAGGTGCCGTGACGTGATCCCCGAGGAGCTGTTGCGGCAGCTTCGGAGCATTCAGCTTCGCACGCAGCGACTCGCCAACGAGCAGATCGCCGGCAGCTACCACTCCGTCTTCAAGGGCCAAGGGCTCAGCTTTCGGGAGGTGCGCGCGTACACGCCCGGCGACGACGTGCGCCAGATCGACTGGAACGTCTCGGCACGCATGAGCGAGCCGCACGTGAAGATCTTCACCGAAGAGCGCGAGATGACCGTGATGCTGGTCGTCGATGCTTCGGCGAGCGGGGAGTGGGGCACGGTGCGGGTGAGCAAGGCGCGCCTGGCCGCGGAGGTGAGCGCCCTCTGTGCCTTCTCCGCGATCAAAAACAACGACAATATCGGGCTCATTCTGGGCACCGAGGTGATCGAGAAGCTCGTGCCCCCCAAGAAGGGTCAGAAGCACGTGATGCGCGTCATCCGCGAGATCCTCGCGTTCAAGCCGCAGTACCAAGGCACGGATCTGCGGCTCTTGCTCGAGACCTTGCCGAAGGTGTGCAAGCGCAAGAGCGTCGCGTTCGTGGTCAGCGATTTTTTCGCGGACGGCTTCGCGCAGGCGCTCGCGCTGGCGGCCGCGAAGCACGACGTGATCCCGGTGATGCTGGTCGATCCGCGCGATGAAGAGCTGCCGGACGTCGGCATCGCGGCGCTCGAGGACGCCGAGACCGGCGCGGACGTGCTCGTCGACACCAGTGATCCGAAGGTGCGCGCCCATTACGCCACACGCATGAAACAGCTGCGGCATTCGCGCGATAAATTATTTCGTAAGCTCGCGCTCGATCGCGTCATCGTCCGCACGGACAGCGATTTCGTTCATCCCATCCGCGAGGTGTTCGCGCGGCGCGCCCGGAGAATGGGGGCGCGATGACCGCACACCGACGCTCGCTTCCGGTCGCGTGGGCCGTCATCGGGGCGCTGTTCGCATTCGCGCCAAGCGCAAGAGCGGCGCCACCATCGACGCCTGCGCCCGCGGCCGGAAAGAAGGCGTGGGCGTCCTGTGCGGAGTACATCCCGGACGGTGCGGCGCGGCCGGGGCTCGAGAGCGAGCTCGCCGATCGAGCCATGAGCGGGCACGAGACGCGCTTCAAGGTGATCGTCACCCATGGCCGGGGCGAACGCGTGCTTCCGGCGGGATTTCGCGTCGAGCGCGGCAGCGACGCCATGCGCGCGATCGAGGCGGCGGGGTTTCGCGTGCCGGATCCGAAGGGTGGCAGTCCGGCTGTGATCGAACGACCGTCGAGCGCAGATCTCGAGGACGAGAGCAAGCGCACGGTGGTGACCACGCTGACCTTGCCGCTGCTCGTTTTGCCGGAAAAACCTGGGCGCCACGAGCTCGAGCTGCCGCCGCTCCCGATCGCGGTCGGCCGGGCGAACGGCCAGGTGATGACGCTGTGCACGAAGCCGCGGCGCCTGCTCGTCGACGAGCCGATCGCCAACGAGGCCGCGCCCGCCGTTCGCCCGAATGCTCCACCGCGCCCGCAGCGTGAAGAGTGGCTCCTCGCGCGCCATGCGACCTACGCCGTGCTGCTCGTCGTCCTGCTGGCGGCGCTTGGGGCTTGGCTCCTCGCTCGCTACGCCCGTCGGCCGAAGCCCGTGCCGCTCGCGCCGGTGGTGCCCGCGTGGGTCACGGCCTTGCGCGAGCTCGAGGCCATTCGTGCCGCGGGGCTCATCGACGCGGGCCAAGTGGACGAGCTGGTCGATCGCGTCAGCACCTGCGTGCGGCGCTACCTCGGCGAGCGATACGGTTTCGACGGCGCCGAGTCCACGACCGAAGAGCTCCGCGCGACGCTCCGGCGGCTGCACTCGGCCGTCGCGCTTCGACCTTTGATCGACACCTTCCTCGATGAGACGGACCTCGTAAAATTCGCGAAGGTCACGCCCGGCCCCGACGACTGCGAAGAGTTTCTTGCGCGCGCCGAGACCATGGTGCGCACGACGACGCCGCACGCAGTCGAGAACATCACGAGCTCCGAGAGGAACGCGGCGTGAGCGGTCCCATTGTGCGATCGCGCCGCTTCGAGGCCGAGCGGGTCGTGCCACCGTTGCCGTCGCGCGCGCCACGCATCGTGCTCACCGTGGTCTTCACGCTCGCCGCCGTCACGCTCGCTCTCGCGCACCCCTGGCTCTTCGGCGGCACGAGCTGGTTCGCGGTCGAGTGGCAGCGGCCGTACTGGCTGTTCGCGCTCGTGGCCGTTCCGCCCGTGTGGTGGTGGACGACCTTCGGTCAAGACCACCGCCGGCCACGGCTGCGGGTCGGCACGCTCTCGGCGCTCACGGATGCGCCGCGCGGGGTTCGCACGCGACTGCGTGATTTGCCCGGGATTCTCCGCAGTGTTGCGATCGCCATGTTCGTCCTCGCGATCGCGCGGCCGGTCTCGGTCACCGGTGAGCTCTCCGCCGAAGACGAGGGCGTGGACATGATGGTCGCCATCGATCTATCGCACTCCATGAGCGCGGTCCTCGATGCCGATCCGCGCGAGCTGCCCGAGAGCTTCAAGGCAAAGCTTGGCAAGGTTCGCCCGACCCGCATCGACATGGCGAAGCTCGTGATTCAGGACTTCATCGCGCGCCGCCGCTCCGACCGCATCGGCGCGGTCGTGTTCGGGCGCGAGGCGTACATCTTGTCGCCGCCGACGCTCGACTACACCCTGCTGTCGAAGCTGATTGGCGGGCTGCGGCTCGACGTGATCGATGGGACTCGCACGGCGATCGGCGATTCGCTCGGCACCGCGGTCGCGCGGCTCGAGCTGAGCGAGGCGCGCTCGAAGGTCGTCATCTTGCTCACCGACGGTGACAGCAACGCCGGCAAATTCGCGCCGGAAGAGGCGATCCGCGAGGCGAGCCGCGTGGGCTGCAAGGTCTACACGATCCAGATCGGCAGCGGAGAAGCGGCCGAGACACAGGTGGGCGTCGATCCCTTCGGTCAGCCCATCTACGAGCCGCGCGTGGTGCCCGTGAACCCGGAGCTGTTGGCGCGGATCGCCAAAGAGACCCGTGGCCAACACTTCGTGGCCACCGACGCGACGGGCCTGCGAGAAAGCATGCACGCGATCCTCGATCAGCTCGAGAAGACGCGCTTCGAGGCGTCCGCGGCGCACTACCAAGAGCTGTTCGCGCTGCTGCTCGTGCCTGGGGTCGTGCTGATCGGGTTGGAGGCGCTCTTGCGCGCGTGGCTGTTGCGGAGGTTTCCGTGAGGTTCGCTTCGTCGATGTTCTTGCCCATCGGTGCGGCCGTAGCGCTCGCGCTCGCGCTCGTGTTGATCTTCGAGGGCTATCGGTTGCGGCGCGCGGTAGAGCTCTTCGGCGAGGCCGCGAGAGTGCGCGCCCTTCGCACCGCCGAGCCCACGCTCCGCCGCGGTGCCAAAGGCGTCTTGTCGGTGCTCGCCGTGCTGTTCGCGTTCGTCGCGGCGGCGCGACCCCAGTTTGGCGAGGGCGAGAGGCTCGTGCCACGCACCAACCTCGATGTCGTCATCGTGCTCGATTTTTCCAAGAGCATGTACGCCGAGGACGTGAAACCGAGCCGCATCTTTCGCGCGAAGCTCGAGGTCGAGCGACTGGTGAAATCGCTGCGCGGAGCACGCTTCGGAGCGGTGGCGTTCGCCGGCGATGCGATGAGCTTTCCGCTGACGGCAGACGGCGCCGCGATCGCGCAGTTTCTTCGGCAGCTCGAGCCCATCGACATGCCGGTGGGTGGCACCGCGATCGGTCGCGCGCTCGCACATGCGCGGGATCTCCTCGCGCGAGATCCGCTCTCCAGCAAGCACGAGCGCGTGGTCGTGCTCGTCACCGATGGCGAAGATCTCGAGGGAAATCCGGTCGAAATCGCGCGCGGTCTCGCCGACCAAGGCACCACGGTGCACGTCGTCCAGATCGGCAGCCGCACGCCCGAGCGCATCCCGGAGGTCGCGGCGGACGGGACCGTGCATGGCTGGCGCACGACCGCCGACGGACGCCCGATGACGACGGAGCTCTCGGCGGAGGGCGAGGCGCAGCTCGAGCAAATCGCCACGACGACGGGTGGCCAGATCGTCCGCGCCGAGCGTGGCACGACGGGCATCGATCGCATCACGACGGCGCTGCGCGAGAAGATGACGACCGAGCTCGGCGAGCGGGTCGAGAGCGTCTACGCGGACGTGTTTCACTATCCGCTGGGCCTCGCGATCGTGCTCCTCGTGGCCGAGGCGCTGCTCGGTGAGGTCGCCCGCCGCCGGTTCACGCGCAACGTTGCGCCGCCGCCGAAATCGCGCGCGCTCGGACCGTCGTCACGCACGACGCGAACGCAACGGACGGAGGCCCATGAGCGTGGCTAAGAAGACTCCGCTCGTTCGCTTGCGCTTGCGAAGTGTCCACCAACGGCGCGCGCTCGCGGCCCTCGGTACGGTGCTGGGGCTCGGGCTCCTTGTCGGGCTCGGGTGGGCTGCGACGTCGCGCGGCTGGGATCCAGAGCAGCCCTTCATGCGCGACGCACCCGAGGTCGAGCACGCCCTCGCGCAGCTCGCCGCGGGTGACGCCGATGCGGCCGCGGACCTGCTCGCGCGCTACCTCGAGACCGGCTCGTGCACCGAAGAAGCGAAGCTCCAAATTTCGACGCGGGTGCGGACGCGACCGGACGCGACCTTCGATTTGGGGCTGGCTTTGTTTCAGCTTGGCGAGCGTTACGGCAAGCGCTTCGGCGACGAGGAGACGGGTAGCGATCCGTCCCAGCCTGGGCTGCCACCCTCGGTCGGCGCGGCGCCCGGCATGCCGCGGAGCTCCACCCCACCGCGTGCTCCGCATGGTGCCCAACCGGGTGCTCCGCATGGTGCCCAACCGGGTGGCGCTCCCGAGGACGAGGCCGCCGTCCTACCCGAGCGCACGACCAACATTGCGTGTGCGCTGGTCGTGGTGTTGGCGATCGCCGCCGACCGGGATGGGGCGCCGGAGCTGCGCGCGCGGGCCTACTTCCTGGCCGGAAATCTGGAGTTTCTGCGAAAGAACTACGAAGAGGCCGTGCGCCATTTCGACGACGCGCTGCTCCTCTTTCCGGGTGTGCCGGAGGGGGCCGAGCGGGACCGCATCGGCAGTGACGTCGCCTTCAATCGCGCGATCGCGTTGCGCCGCCTCGAGAAGCCCGAGGAACCACCGAAAGACGACAAGGACAACAAGGACGAAGAAAAGAAAGACCAAGAAAAAAAGGACCAAGACGACAAGGACCAAGAGAAGAAAAACCAGGACGACAAGGACCAAGAGAAGAAAAACCAGGACGACAAGGACCAAGAGAAGAAAGACGAAGAGAAGAAAAACCAGGACGACAAGGACCAAGAGAAGAAAGACGAAGAGAAGAAAAACCAGGACGACAAGAAGGACGAGGCCGCGCCGGACGAAGCGCCGAAGCCGCCGCCCGAGGATGACGAAGATGCGCCGCCGCCGGGCACACGCAAGCCGTCCAGCCGCATGCTCGAGGAGCTGCGAGAAGCGCCGACGTACCAAGAAGAAAACGCGAAGCGGGACGCGTTGCGTGCACGGCGTGCCCAATCGATGGAGGACAAGTGAGCGTCCGGCTCGTGGCGATGGCGTGGGCCTTCACGCTCGCGGTCACGACGCTGTTCGTGACGATCGCGGCGCGTGCCCAGGCGACGGTCGAGCTGAATGCGCGCGTGTCGGACGACGAGGTCGAGGTCGGGCAAAGCTTCACCGTGCGGCTCTCGGCGATGAGCGAAACGACCCTGCGGTATTCGGAGCCGGTGCTGCGTGCTCCGGCGGGCCTGAGCGTTGGCGCGCCCTCGTTGCGACCGCAGACGCTGGTCTCGGTGGGCTCGAACGGCTCGGCGTTTCGGCGCGGAGTCACCGTCCATTGGCAGCTGACGGCCGAGTCCGTCGGCACCTTCAACATCGCCGCGCCGACGATCGTCATCGCGGGCAAGCGCTTCGCCGCTGAAGCCGCGCTCGCGGTGCGGGTCGTGCCCCGAGGACAGGGCGGCTCGGGCTCGCAGTCGCGCGGTCCCTTCAGCGCGTTTGGCGCGGGATTTCCGTTCGGACCAGGTGGGCCGCTCGCGGGCGTACCCGGCGCTGTTCCGAGCTCCGATCCCATGGCCGACCTGATGCAGCAGCTCGCAAAGCGGCGCACGAACGAGCTGATTCTCGACGAGCCTCTCGACGACCTCGAGGTCTTGAGCGCGACCGGAAAGCGCCTGGCGCTCGCGCGCGGTGACGACGAACACATCTTCTTGCGGATCGTCCCCGACAAGTCCGTCGTCGTCGTCGGCGAGCAAGTCTCGCTTCGCTACCACGCCTACTATCGCGTGCTGAACGAGCAGGTCGATCAGCGCGAGCCGAAGCTCACCGAGTTCGCGCGGGTGCCGCTCGAAGAAGAGCCAAGCGAGTCGCAGCGCATCACGACGAGCGTCGGCGCACGCATGTGGTTCGTGCAGGAAGTGAATCGAATTGCGGTCTTTCCGCTACGCGCAGGCAAATTCTCTACCGGGCGTTTGACCGGAAAATTTCGCGTCCCGCTCCTGAAAAATCGCGTCGTCGAACGCGCTTCGAACGACGTCGCGCTCGACGTGCGGGAGCCGCCCATCGAAGGCCGACCGGTGGGCTACCGCGTCGGTGACGTGGGCCGCTTCGAGCTGCGCGCCGCAGTAGAACCGCGTGAGACCATCGCCGGCGAATCCGTGAGCGTGCGCGTGCGGCTCGAGGGCCGTGGTCAGCTGCCGAACGAGCTCCGGCTGCCCGAACGGGTCGGCCTCGAGTGGGCGACGCCCGCCAAAGAGGACGAGACCGACGTGGTCGAGGGGCGCGTCGGTGGCCACCGCGTCTTCAGCTACGCCGTGCGCATCGAAGAGCCCGGTGAAGTGGAGCTCGGCGTGGTGGAATTGCCGCATTACGATCCCGTCAAGCGCGAATATCGCGTGGCTCGCACCAAGCTCGGCAGCGTGAGGGTGAGGCCAAACCCCGCGCGCGCCGCGAACGCCAAGGGTCACGACGACGCGCTTCGAAAGACCGAAGATCCCTTCGCGACGCTGCCGAAGCCGCGCCTCGTGGCTCAGCGTTTCGAGCCGCTCGGGCGCGCGACGATGGCAGCGCAGACGTTTTGGACCTGGCTCACCGTGCCGCCGCTCGGGGTCGGGCTGATGCTGCTCGGCGAGCGTGCCCTCTCGACATGGAGGCGACGACGCACCGCGAAAAAGAGCGATCCCGTGGCGCTCGCACGCGGCGCGCTGGGCGCGATCGGCGGCGCGGTGCGCGCGGGCGAGGCGACGGCACTCGGAGAGCGGGCGCTACTCTTCGCGATCGAGGCCGCCACCGGAACGAAGGCGCGCGGGGTCCTCTTCGACGCGCTCGAACAGACGCTGCTCGGGCGCGGACTCGACGGCGAACTTGCACGCGAGGCAACTGCGATCTTGCAGGCCGCCGCCCAGCTGCGCTTCGACCCTGCCATGGGCGACGAGGACGCGCAGGGATTTCTCAAGCGCGTTCGCGACTGCTGCAAAGAACTCTTGCGGCACGAGGTGTCGGACGCGTGAACCGCTCGTTTTGTGCGCTTTTTTGGGGTGTTTTCGTAACGCAGCGCTCGCGGACAGGGCGCACTTCGGCCGCGCGCCGCGCACGATGGGGGCTCGCGGCGCTCGCCTTCGCGCTGATAGCAGGACCGGCACGGGCCGACACGCTCGACCCCGCGCCGCATGATTCATTTCGTGCGGGGGCCGACGCGCTCGTCCTTGGCAAATACGAAGTGGCCATCGCGGAACTCGAGGCGCACGCCGACCGCGAGCCACCGCACCCCGACGCGAGCTTCGATCGCGCGCTGGCCTACCTCGCGCGCGTGCGGTCGGGCGGCGAACGCGCGGGAGATCTCGGTCGCGCCGCTGCCGCGCTCGAAGAGACCCGACTCATGCGCCCCGACGACGCCGAGGCCGCGACGGCGCTCGAGCTCGTGCGCGCCGAGGTCGCCCGTCGCCGCGCGCGCAGCCAGAAGAGCATCGTCATGGCCACGCCCAGCCTCGACCGGCTCGTCTACGGTCTCGCGACTCCACACGCATGGGCCATCGCCGCGATCCTCAGCTCTTGGCTCGTCGCGGTTGGCGTCCTCTTGCGTCGGCGCCCGGCCGGAGCGCGCCGCCTCGCCGGCACGCTGCTCATTCCGGTCGCGGCCGTGCTGATGGTCGTGCTCGTGCCGCTCGCGGTCGGCTCCGCCAAGGTCGCGCGCTCGTCCGTCCCGGGAGTCCTCGTCGTGCGTGAGGCCTTCCTCACCGACGAGACGGGAGCTGCGCTCGGCGGCGATCCGGTGCTCGAAGCGGCGCGTCTCGAGCTCGGTGAAGAGCGCAACACGCTCGTCCACGTTCGGAACGGTGTCCGTGAAGGCTGGCTGCCTGCCGAGAACGTCCGCACGCTCCGCACGCGCTGATCTCGGACCCGAGTGCGCGACGGATTTGGCGCCAGGGTGCCGGGTCCTGCAGCGCTGACCGCCCCGGACCCGAACGCGCAACGGATTTGGCTAGAGGGCGTCGATCGATGCGCTTACCCTGGCCGGGTGTGGGTTCGCAGCGCCGCGATACGTCCCGTGCCGAGCCACGCGCAGCTCACTCGCGAGGCGCTCGAGCGCACCGAAGGGCGACTCGGCGACGACGATGCCATCGCCGAAGCACAGCTCGATGCGCTGTTTTCGGAGCTTGAAGACAAGCAGCCCGTCCTCGCCGCGCGGCTTGGCCATGCGTTTTCGCGCGACCGCGACGAGCTGGCGACGGCGCTCGGATATTTTCTCTCGCTCGTCATCTTCAAGGCCTTCGACGACGCCTTCGGCTCGCTCCTCGAGCCCGTCGATGAGCTGTCTCTCCGCAGCGTCGAAGAGGCCCTCGCGCTCGATGAAGAACTTCGCGGCGCCGATCCGAGCGAGGTCGTGGACTCCGACGACGTGGTCGCGATGGAGCAGCCGCACCTGCTCAGCTTCATCCAAGAGCACATCGACAACGCGCTCGAAGTTCACGCCGCGTCGGCCAACGTCGACGCCATTCACGCGGTCTATCGGGTGCTCATCGTCGAGGTGCTCGCGCTCAGCTACGCCGTCGCAATACCGACGGATCTCACGGCGAATTCACAAGAACTGCAGGCCTGACCACGTTCGATCGACCACGCTGAAGTGGCCAATCTCTATTCACCGTTGCGAACAGTCTCCCGGGACCGCGCCGGAGGTCTCGCTCTGAAGCTTCCTCGCCGCGTTCAGCTCACGAAACCTCGAGCACGACCTTGCCGAACGCCTCGCGCCGCTCGAGCACGCGATGCGCCTCGGCCACGTCCCAGAGCGGCATCACGCGATCGACTACCGGACGGAGCTTGCCGCTCGCGACGAGCGACATCGCGCTCACCAGATCGGCCTTCGTGCCCATCGTCGAGCCCCGGATTTCCAGCTGTTTGAAGAAAATCGTCCGCAGATCGAGCTTCGCCGCGAAGCCCGCCGTCGCCCCGCACGTGACGAGCCGGCCTCCCCATCTCAGCGCGCTCAAAGTCTTCTCGAAGGGCTCGCCCCCGAGGTGATCGAAGGCGACGTCGACGCCGAGTTTGTCGGTGAGCCGTCGCACGCCGGCCGCGAGATCTTCTTCGCTCGTCACGATCACCTCGTCGGCTCCGAGCAGACGCGCATGCTCGACTTTCGCCGCGCTCGAAGTCGTCGCGATCACCCTCGCCCCCGCTACCTTGCACAGCTGGATCAGCATCGTCGAGACCCCGCTGCCGGCGGCATTGACGAGCACGTTCAGGCCGGGCGCGACCTCGCCCTTGCGAAACGCCATCTGCCAGGCCGTCACCGCGCACAGCGGAATTGCCGCGCCCTCGGTCCACGAGAGCGCACCGAGCGGGACGATCGCGTCGTCGCCCACGACGATGAATTGCGTGTAGCCGCCTTGCGCGTTCTCGCCGAGGACGCGGTAGTGCCGGCACAGGTTGTCGCGCCCAGCCTTGCACGCGCCGCACACGCCGCACGAGCGCCCCGGATGCACGAGCACCCGATCGCCCACGCTCACGCCGCGCGCACCCGGCCCCACGCACTCGATCTCGCCCGCGATGTCCGAGCCGAGCCGGTGCGGCAGCTCGAGCTTGAAGGCCGGGCCACCGCGCCGCACCCACAAATCGAGGTGATTCAGCGCCACCGCGCGCACCCGCACGCGCACCTCGCGCGGCCCCGGCTCACAGATCTCGAGCGTCCGTCGCACGAGCACCTCGGGACCACCGTGTCCCTCCATCACCATCGCTTCGGAATGCACCACGTTCGTCCTCCGCGCCTCGCTTCGATTCAGCCCGCGTGTCGCGCTAGCAGTGCCGCGAGCGCGGGGACCGCCGCCTCGACGTGTTCCTTCGCTGTCGGCCGCAGCCTCTTGTAGGTGCCAAGGACGATCGCGTTGTCTGCGCGCTTGGCCTTCTCGTCCGTCACCGACAAGAGCGCGTCCGCGACCCGCCCCTTCTCGGCCGCGAATCGCGTCTGCGGCGCAGCTCCGGCCGCGAGCGCCTCGGCCCACAGCGGCTCGAGCCGCGCGACCCACTCATCGAGCAACCCGTCGACGACCTTCCGCACGAAGCCCGGCGTGAGCCCCTTCACCGCGCCGTAGCCGGCCTTGATCACGACCCCTCCGAGCCCGCGTTTCTTCTCGACCTCGCTGTCAACTAGGGCAACGCAATCATCGACCACGCGCGTCCGACGCTCCGGTGCCTTCACTGTTTCGCTCAAGCTCATCTTCTCGCCTCCTTCGGCGCGCCTCTCCTTACTTCGTCTGGATGCGTTCGGCTCCGACGTTGTCGTCCCACTCGTTGCCGTAACCCTCGAAATGCACGCGATACCGCTCGGGTCCGACGACGCCGACGATCACCGCTGGATACCAATGCCGATGAAACTCGGCCCTGACCCTGTCGCCCATCCGAAACTTGTTGCTCTTCGCAGCCTCGAGCGCCTGACGCCGCACTTTTTCCGGCGGCTCCGGAGTCGGCGGCGTGCCTTCGAGCCGACCCTTGATGCGGTTACGCGCGACAACCTCATCCCACATTTCGTCGTAGCCGTCGAAGTGCACCTTGAGCTTCCCCGGCCCCGGCACGTCGGTGATCACTGCCGCATAATCCTTGCCGTCCCACTCGACGAGCACCTTGTCCCCAACGTTGTACGCGCGCTTGCAGCCCATCAACCCAAGCGCGAGCGAGAGCACGAGCGGGAGCAAGAAGGCGGTGGCAAATCGACGCAACATGACGAACTGGCAAGGAGACCTGGCAAGGAGACCTGCCAAGGAGACCTGCCAAGGAGACCTGGCAAGGAGACCTGGCAAAGAAACAGAGCGGCTTGACTCCGGGAACGGACGCGCACCATTAGCACGCGATGCTCGCGACAGCCCCTGCCGCTCGAGCCACCCGCCCGCCGTCGCGCTTCGCCCTCGCGGCCAGCCTCTCGCGCCTTCACATCGTGGCCATCGGCGCGCTCGGAACCTTCACTTTCGGCTGGCTGTTCACTGGCCACTACGCCTTCGGCCTGGCCGCCATCAGCGGTCTCGACTGGTTCCTCGTCAACCTGCTCAATCGCGTCGTCGATCTCGACGAAGACGCCAGCAACGGCATCACCGGCACCGACTTTGCCGCCCGCCACCGCCGCGCGATCCTTGTCGTCGGATTTTCGATCTTGTTCAGCTCGCTCGCGGCCGCACACCTTCTTTGGCCCGCTCTCCTGCCGCTTCGACTCGGCTTTCACGCGCTCGGCTTCGCCTACAACTGGCCCCTGTTGCCCGGCCGACGCCGCATCAAGACGCTCTACTTCTGGAAGAACTTCGCCTCCGCGACGGGCTTTTTTCTCACGGTATTTCTCTACCCGCTCGCGACCCACAACTACGGCCTCGACGCGAGCGGCTTCGCACCCGGGGTCGGGCCCTGGACCATCCTCTTCGCCGCGGGCTTCTTCCTCCTTTTCGAGCTCAGCTACGAAGTGATCTACGATCTCCGCGACCAAGTCGGCGACGCGCGCGCCGGCGTGCGAACTTTCCCGGTCGTGCACGGACAAGCGGGCGCGGTCCGCATCATCGACGGCCTGCTCCTCGGCTCGCTCGCCTGCCTCGCCGTCGGCTACGCGCTCGGTTCGGTGCCGTGGCGACTCTTCATCATGGGCGCCGCGCCGCTCGTGCAGCTGGTCATGTTCAAGCGCGCGCTCCCCGGCGGCGTCTCCTCCCGCGACTGCATCCGCCTCACCTGGACCGGCGTCCTGCTGCTCGTCGTTTATCACCTCTGGATCGTCCTCGGCCTCCCCGGCGTTGGCCATTCCAGCGCCGCCGCCGCTCCTCTCGCGATTGGCGATTCCGCGTGACTCCGATGCCCTGGATCGAGGCCTCCGCGTTCGCGATCGTCGCGATTTTCATCGTCGTGCGTGCGCGGCGCGCGTCGGTGCCCGGGGCATTCCTCGCGCGGCTCGCTTGGTTGGCCGTCGCGAGCTTCGTCGCCGAAGACACCTGCATTCACCTCTACGGGTTTTACGCGTATCACCCGAACTGGAGCGTCTTCGTCGATCGCGTCCCGCTCGCCATCCTGCTCATCTGGCCGGTGGTCATCCACTCGGCGTGGGACCTCGCGCGGCGATTGCTCGGCCCGACCCACGCGTTCGTGCCGCTCGCGGGCGCGGCCATCGTGCTCGCCGACGCCTGGCTCATCGAACCGGTGAGCGTCACCGCTGGCCTCTGGAGCTGGACCGAACCCGGGCTGTTCAACGTCCCTCCCGTCGGCGTCTTCGGGTGGAGCTTTCACGCCGGGCTCTGCATGCTCGTGCTCGCGCGCACCGAGCCGCCCCGCGAGCAAACCGGCATGCTCGTGCTCGCGCGCACCGAGCCGCCCCGCGAGCAAACCCGCGCCGCGATTCGCCACGACGCACTCCTTCTGCTCACGCCGCTCGGCACGCACGCGCTCCTTCTCGCGAGCTGGTGGGGCCTCTTTCGCTGGCTCCCTGCGCCGCTGCCTCTTTGGCCACTCGTCGTCATGGCGTGGTGCACATCACTCGCGCTCGTGACCTGGTCCGTTCACTCTCGCGCTCGCGCTCGCGTGCCCATTGCCGACATGCTGGTTCGCACTCCCGCCGCGGGTTTCTTCTTCACCCTGCTCGCCCTCGTCGCCAAGGACCCGAACGCTGGCTCCGTCATCGCGCCGCTCTCCGCGTGGGTGCTCGCGTTCGCTCCGCCGTACCTCTCGCTCATGAACCTGTGCTCTTCCTCGCAGCATGTTGAAGCTGCTACACCTCAGCCATGAGCCGCTCCGCTTGTGATGCCCGCGCGCGCATGCAGTTCGCCGATCGTTTCACCGCTCGTTGCGTGAAATTCGCTGATTGTTTCGCCGCTCGTTGCATCAGCTCTGCGGCTCGTCGCGCCGCCGACGTGACCGCGTCGCTGATGGCGCTGCTGCTCGTCGTCGGTTGCGAAGTTGGCAACGGCGAACCCATCGCGCCCGCCCCCGGCTCTGGCGGCGAGCGCGACACGAGCGAGGGCTACCCCACGGTCAACGTCGGCACCTCGGTCGGCAACGTCATTGCCGATTTCTCCTTCGAAGGCTTCGCAGATCCATCGGCGTCACACGACTCGGTGGAGATTCGCCTCGCGGATTTTTACAATCCAACGGGCAGCGGCGCCGCAACCGGAATGGGCGCGTTCGCGGCGGCTGCCGTGCTTCCAAAGGCGCTCGTCGTCAACGTCTCGGCCGTGTGGTGCGCGCCATGCAAAGACGAAGCGAAGAACGTGTTCCCCCAAAAATGGTCCGCCCTTCATCCCCGCGGGATGGAAATCTTGCTCGTGCTCGCGGACAGCGGCGAGGTCGGAGATCCAGCGACGCTCGAAGATCTCGACGCCTGGACGAGCGCGTTTCCTGGTAGCTACCCGGCCGTCATCGACCCCAGCTATCAAATGGGCGCGCTCTTCGATGCGAGCCAATTTCCGGCCAATTTCATCATCGATACGCGCACGATGGAGATCGTGGAGTTCGTCGGCGGCAAGCCCCCCGAGAGCTTCTGGCAAAAGGTCGAGTCGCTGCTCGACTGAGCCGCTTTTGGCGCTCCGCTTTTTTGCGCTCCGCTTTTTTGCGCTCCGCTTTTGGCGCTCCGCTTTTTTGCGCTCCGCTTTTGGCGCTCCGCTTTGAGCGCGGTTGCCGAGCGTCACTTCACTTGCTAGCTTCCCGCGCCCGCCCACTCGCTGGGCAATCACGGCCACTTTTCACAGCGCGGAGCAAGCCATGGCGACCAACGGCAGCGGAGCAAACAACGGGCAAGGTGCCCACGGCGTACCTGGCCTGCAAATTCAGGGCGGCGCGGCGATCGTCGCTCCCGTGGCCGCATTTCAGGGGGCGATTCCGCCGAACGCGCTCGTCGTCGTGCCGCTCAGCAAGCCCACTGACGAGCTGAAGCAGAAGCTCTCCGAGGGCCCGGTCGTCGTCACGCAGGCCCAGTTGTGGGAGCTGCTCGGCTTCAATGGGCCGGCGGTCCAGGTGATGGACGATCAGGGTCGCCCCCTCGCGATCGGCCTCGAAGACCTGCTCGCCGGGCTCGAGAAGCACTGGAACGAGGACCAGAACGATCTCAACCGCGGCCGCATTTTCGCGCAAGAGCTGCTCAAGCACCAACGCCTGGCGCGCGCCGAGCAGGTGCTCTCCAAGCTCGTCGCGAAGGGCGGCACCGGTGACGACTGGCTCGCGCTCGGGATCGCGCAGCTACAGCAAGACAAGCTCGACAAGGCCGAGGGCACGCTGCGCGGCGCGATGAATCTCCTCAAGGACAACCCCTACCCGCCGCTTCACCTGGCGAGGCTCGCCAACAAGAAGGGCGATCTTCCGGCCGAGGAAGAAAATATCAGCAAGGCGCTGACGACCGATCCGGGCTGCGTCGATGCGTGGGCCTACCTCTTTCAGTCCGTGCGCGATCGCGATGGCGAAGAGCGCGCGCTCGAAGCACTCGAAGAGCGCAGCAAGGGTCAACGCAACGCGGCGCCGTGGGTGGCAGCGCAAGGCTTCTTCGCGGGCAAAGAAGAGACGCGGCCCAAGGCCATCGAGCTTGCAGAGCGCGCGGTTGCCGCCAACGACGACGACCCGGTCGCGCTCTTGTGTCTCTCTGCGCTGCACGGCCAAGCGGGCAACCTCGACAAGATCGTCGAGCTGCTCGGCAAGCACGAGAACAAGATGACCGGGCACCTGCACCTCGCGAACAACTACTTCGAGGCGCTGTTCCAGACGCGACAGATCGACAAGGTCACGCGCCTGCTCAATTCTCTCGCGGGTGCCGGCAACAAAGAGGTCAAACAGTTTGCCATCCAGCGCTCGCAGCTCGTCGCGCAGTATTTGCAGCAACAACAGGCGCGCCTCACCGCCGCAGCGAAGGCCTGAGCGCGGGCCAAGCTCTCGATCCTCTCGGCCAAGCGCACGACGTGACAGCTGAACCCGACGCCGCTGTCGTGCGGGCACCCGGCTCCCTCCGCGAAGCCGCCACGCGCGCGCTCGCCGTTGCCGCCCTGACCACCGCGCTCGTCACCGCGCTCTCGTATTTAGCGCCCGATGCGTACGCGAACTCCGCCGTCGCCGCGGCGTTTCTGGGCGCGACCTGGCTCTTGGTCCTGCACCGCGACGACGACGCGATCCGCGCGCACGGTCTCGCGCTTGGCGGACTCTTCGAGTCGGGCGAGCTGTCGTGGAACAGGCTCGCGAAGGACGCTTGCCGCAGCGCCGCGCTTGCACTCGGGCTCTTCGCCGTCGTGTGTCCCATCTTCGTCTTTGGGTATCGCGCGTACTGGCGCACGACGACCTTCTCGTTCGAGCTGCCACAGGACTACGTCGATCGCATCGCGGGCCAGCTCCTCGTCGTCGCATTGCCGGAAGAGGCGTTTTTTCGGGGCTATTTGCAGACGGAGCTCGAGCGCGCCTGGCCTCGCTACAAACTGCGCATTCTCGGTGCCGAGCTCGGCGTCGGCTGCCTCGTCGCGTCCGCGATCTTCGCCGTCGGCCATGTGCTCACGGTGCCGCACCCGGCGCGGCTCGCCGTGTTTTTCCCTGCGCTGCTCTTCGCTTGGCTGCGCGCACGCACCGGCGGGATCGGCGCGGCGCTGCTGTTTCACGCGCTCTGCAACCTGCTCTCGAGCACGCTCGCGCTCGGCTACACCCAACCGTAGTGTCAGGGCCGTCGCGTCGCCGTCAACGAGCGGCCATGCGCCTGCCTCGCCTCCTCTGTGGAGAAGAGGAGGCGCCTCGGGCCTGTATGTCTCGCATGAATTGCCTCGTGGCGACCAGGCAGAGTCCCTAAACACCGAAAGTGCCAGTTCGCGTGAAGTAACGATCCAATAGCCTCTGAGGCTCTAGTTTTTGGAGGCACAAGGTGCTGTTTTGCGTGACTTTAGGTGGCAACCGACTTTGCCGCCGTTCGGAGGAGATCACACTCCGATCAGGTTCACGTTTCGTCAAATCTGTCCCCAGGCTGCGCAAGAGTGCAGGGCCGGCGCATCGAATGATGGAGCAGTTTCGCGGAGCTCGGCACGACGCCAACCGAAGGAGTCGCAGGTGAAACCTTGCCTTCGGCAGTTCGCTCCGACGAAGTAAGAACAACCCGCCACAAACTCACAACGTGCGATCTGTCGGGTGACGCGCCGGTCCGGTGGGCCGTAGTGCTTGGGACTCGCTTCGCTTCGTTCGAGGTGCTAGTCCGCGCGGCATCATGAATTCCTTCCGCGCGCTCCACACTTCGACCCTCGGTTTCTTCGCCTGCTTCATCGGCCTCGCGTGGGGCTGCGGCGACGCGACGACGAGCGCGGGCGGGTCCAGCGACGCCGCCACAACGAGCGCGGCCGGCGGCAGCGACGGCAGCGGCGGCAATTCGACAACGGTCACCACGGCGAACGCGGGCGGAGGCGCCGCCACGGCCACATCCGGCCAGGGCGGCGGCGCTCCACTTTGCGGCCAGGGCATGATCGACAACGCGTGCGAAAAGTGTGCAGCCGCCAAGTGCACGGCCGAGGCGAAGGGATGCGCGATGGCGTCGGAGTGCGACGACGCGGGGATGGTCACCGGCGGCTGCCTCGCGCTCGTCAACTGCGCGGCGACGAAGTGCGGCGGAAGCGACCTCGGCTGCATCCTCGTGATGTGCTCGGAAGAGCTGAAGAGCGCGGGCGGTCCCAACGGTGCCGGCGGCGTCGCGGCGAAAGCCCTCGGGGAATGCGTCACCAAGAGCTGCGCGACCGAATGCGCGATGCCGTGACCCAGAGGCCGTGACCCAGAGGCCGTGACCCAGAGGCCCTGACGCAGAGGCCCTGACGCAGAGGCCCTGACGCAGAGGCGCTGACGCAGTCGCCCGCTCAGTTGCCGGTGGCGCTTCCGGCGAGCCGTCTCGTGCCGAGCTCGCGCCGCAGCTTCGCCG
Organism: Myxococcales bacterium; assembly: GCA_009692485.1. Taxonomy (GTDB): domain Bacteria; phylum Myxococcota_A; class Polyangia; order Polyangiales; family Polyangiaceae; genus SYFR01. Next base: position 15,618 of record SHZB01000008.1, on the reverse strand, counting down.
TGAGCTCGAAGTACTGCCGCCGCTCCATGCGTTCGTTCAAAAAGTAGAACTCCTTGTTGCTGAGGCCGACGCACCCAAAGCAATAACGGCAATCGTCGCAATCGGCGCACTGCTCGAGATACGCCGATTTGGAGCAGCGATCGCATGCGGTGCAGTGCGTGCACCCGACGAGCGCGCTCGAGCCGTGGCAGTGCGTGCAGTCCACCGAGCCCGTGGTCTCGACGCAATAATGGCACCGCGCCAGGCCCTTCGAGGCCTTGCAGAACGTGCAGTCGACGCAGCGCTCGCACGCGACGCATTCGACCGACCGTTCGTTGTCGCGCTGAGCCTGGTGAGCCCGCACGAGCTGCCGATGCGCGTTCTCGAAATCGGACTTTTTCATCGTGAGTCGCTCCATGCCATCTTCTGAGGCCCCTCTGAGGCCCAAGCGTTTACTACGCGTCGCGGAAGAATCGATGCGCGTATTCGTCGTGCCCCCGCCGGCATCGATGGGGTTGGCACCGGCAAACAAAGGCGGTACGCGGAAGGAAGCATCCATGCTCGAGAAAGAGAAAAAAATCTGGATGGACGGGTCGCTGTGCGACTGGGACGACGCACGCGTTCACGTGCTGACCCACTCGTTGCACTACGGGCTCGGCGCCTTCGAGGGGATCCGCGCCTACCGTCGTAACAACGGAAAGACCGCCATTTTTCGCCTCCACGACCACATCCGCAGGCTCTTCGACACCTGCAAACTCATCGCGATCGAGCCACAAGTCTCCTTCGACGGCGTGATCGGCGCGTGCGTGGATTTACTGCGCGCCAACGGGCTCAGCGAGGGCTACTTGCGGCCGGTCGTGTTTGTCGGCGACGGCGCGATGGGCGTGTACGCGCCCAACAACCCGATTCGCACGACCATCGTGTCATGGCGCTGGGGTGCGTACCTCGGAGTCGGCGCGCTCGAGCACGGCGTGCGTGCCAAGATCTCCTCGTGGGTGCGGCATCATCCAAGCATCGCCCTGCCCAAGGGCAAGATCATGGGCCAATACACCAACTCGATCCTCGCCAAGCGGGAGGCGAAGACCGCGGGCTATGACGAGGCGATCTTGCAAGACCTCAATGGCCAGGTCTGCGAGGGCTCCGGCGAGAATCTCTTCATCGTCAAGGACGGAACGCTCATCACCCCGCCGCTCTCCGCGTCAATCCTCGGCGGCATCACGCGCGACACGGTGTTGAAGCTCGCGCGCGAGTGCGGGATCCCCGTGCTCGAGCAGGCCTTCGGGCGCGATCGGCTCTACCTCGCGGACGAGGCCTTCTTCACCGGCACCGCCGTCGAGGTGACGCCCATTCGCGAGGTCGATGATCGCGTCGTCGGCAATGGCAAGCCCGGCGCCATCACCAAGCAGCTTCAGGAGCGCTATTTCGACGTCGTGAAAGGCAGTGACGAGACGCACCCGGAGTGGTTGACGATCGTGTGATGCGCGAGCATGCGCCGATGCCTCGGTTCGGATGCCTGCGCTCAGCCCAGGATGCGGGCCTCGGAGTCGCGGTGCTCACGGTCGCGTTGCACCTCAGCGGCTGCGCGTCTGCGGCGATCCCCACGCTTGCCACCTCGCACACGGCCGGCGCCACTTCCCCGTCCGCATCGGCGACGACACCACCGCCGGGCACGACGAAAGCTCCATCGGACAGCCAATCGCCGGCACCGCCGGGGGCGATCGCGGCGAGAGCGACCGCCAGCGAGACGCCCTTCGGCCAGACCGGAGCGCAGGCGAGCGCCCGCATCGAGCTGCGTCGCTTTCAGCTCGCCGTCACACTTCCGGACCCGGACGGGTGGCGCACGGTGAAGGCCAAGAGCCGGTTCATCGAGCTGGTCCACGAGCGGACCGTGTCGCGCCTGCTGGTCGGCGTATTCTCCGAGACCGCGCGGATGAGCCGGGCCGGCTGTGAAGAGAGCGCCCGACGTTACCGCGAACTTCCCCCGCGCCGAACGCCGCTCTCATCGACACGCGCGCTCGTGCCGCGGGGCTTCGACACCGAGGCCACGGCCTTGATCTCAACCTCGCTCGAGACTGGCCACGCCGCCGGCGACCTGCTCGCTTTCGGTGCCTCCGGGCGCGAGTGCTTCGTCTTCGTGTTCACGACCTCCTCGGAGGGCCCGGACGCAGCACGCCAGGTCGAAGACCGCCTCGCCTGGATCGAGAGCGCCACCCTCCGCTCGCTGACACGCGAACAACGCCTCGCGATCGATCCGCGCGACAAGCAATAGACCCGCGCGCTATCCGCAATAAGCCCGCGCTATCCGCAATGCGCCAGCGCTATCCGCAATGCGCCACGCTCGCTATCCGCAATGCGCCAGCGCTATCCGCAATGCGCCAGCGCTATCCGCAATAAGCCAGCGCTATCCGCAATGCGCCACGCTCGCTATCCGCAATAAGCCAGCGCTATCCGCAATGCGCCACGCTCGCTATCCGCAATAAGCCCGCGCGATCCGGTCGCTCAATTTCCAGCTGCCAGCGCCTTGCCGCGCCGCTCGTAAATCGCTGCAAGCTCCACTCCGCTCGCGAGCAGCGCATTGGCTTCTTCGAGCTCGGCATCGACGAGCCGGCGAAACTCTGCGAGCGGCAGTGCTCCGCGCAAAGGCCGACCGTTCACGTAAAACGCGGGCGTCCCGGTCGCTCCAACCGCATCGGCGACAGCGACATCCGCCTGCACCTCGGCGAGCACGGCCTGGTCCTCGAGCTGCGCCTCGAAGCGCGCGACATCGATGCCGATCTTCGCGGCGTATCGAACGAGCTCGCTACGCCCGAGCGCCTTCGGGTTCTCGAACAGTACATCGTGCATCGCCCAGCCCTGGCCCTGCCGATGGGCCGCCTGAACGGCGACGGCGGCGAGCTCGGCATGGGCGTGAAACGACAGCGGACGATGCTTCACCACGACCGCGACGTCCTCCGGATACGCGGCGAGCAGCGCCTCGATCGTCCCCTTCGCGCGCCCGCAAAATGGGCACTGGAAATCGGTGAAGGCGACGACCGTTACTTTCGCCGGCGTGGCCCCGCGCCGTAGATTGTGTGGTGCGAGGGCGACATAGGCTGGCTTCGGCGGAGCCTTGCGTGGCCGCGAATTCGACCGCGCGAACCGCCGCCCGGCTTCGAAGCCGCCCGCGCCTCCAACGGTGATCCCAAGCGCGAGCGCGAGCGCCATCCGTCGCGTGCTGTGCGTCACAGCCCGGCCACGAGCCGGCACAGCTCGGCGGAGAACTCCTTCGTGGTGGCGGTGCCGCCGATCTCTCCGGTGAGGACCTTGCGCTCTTCATACTGGCGGATCAGCGCGCGCCCGATCCGGTCGGCTGCTGCGCTCTCGCCGATGTGATCGAGCATCATCACCGCGCTCGCGATGAGGGCCGTCGGGTTGGCGATCCCCTTGCCGGCGATGTCCGGCGCCGTTCCGTGTACCGCCTCGAAGACCGCGCAATCGTCGCCGATGTTGGCGCCCGCGACGAACCCAAGCCCGCCGACGAGTCCGGCGCCGAGGTCCGACAAGATGTCGCCATAAAGGTTCTCGGTCACGACCACGCCGAGCGAGTTGGGATCCCGCACCATCGTCATGGCCGTGGCGTCCACGATCATCTCGCGCAGCTCGATCTCCGGATGGCGCTTTCCAACGGCGCGCGTGGCCTCGAGCGCGAGCCCGTCGCTCACCTTCAGGATGTTTGCCTTGTGGGCGATGGTCACCCGGGCGCGGCCGTGGCGCTTCGCATAATCGAATGCAAACTCTGCGATGCGGGTCGAACACCGCTCCGTCGTCAGCTTGATGCTCTGCGCGATCCCCGGAAGGATCATGAGCTCGAGGCCCGCGTAAAGCCCTTCGGTATTTTCGCGCACGATCACCATGTCGACGTCAAATCGCGGATCGACCTTCGGCAAGCTCTTGATCGGTCGCACGTTGGCGTAGAGATCGAGCGTTTGGCGCAAGGTCACGTTGATGGACTTGAACCCGCCACCGATGGGCGTACCGCAGGGGCCCTTCAGCGCCACGCGATGCTGCCGAATCGAGGCGAGGACGGCGATCGGCAACGGCGTCCCGGTGAGGCGGGCGACCTCGAGTCCGGCGGTCTGAACGTCCCAATCGATCTCGACGCCAGCGGCGCGCAGAACGTCTTGCGTGGCGGCACTGACCTCGGGGCCGATGCCGTCGCCGGGGATGAGCGTGATGCGATGGGCCATACAGAACGGCGGGTAGCACGCAGACCTCTGCGTCTCAACACGCTCGGCGTCGTCCCTTGCGGCAAGCCAGCGGCTTTGGTACCCGGGGTTGCGCATCGCGCATTTCTCGCCCAACTCCACGTCATTTCCAGGGTCGTTCCCTCATGCGAAGAACCAGAAGCTCCCTCTTCCTCGCGGCGTCCACGCTCCTCGTCTCGGTCGCGGGCTGCGGCTACTCCGAAGAAGAGTGGCAAGCCCAGCTCGACAAACACAACCGGCTGCAAGCGCACCAGCTCGAGACGCAGCGTAAGCTCGGCGACTCGGAGAAAGAGCTCGCCGTGGTGCAGGAGCGCATCGCCTCGCTCGAGCGCGATCTCGAGACCGCCGGGGTCGATTTGAAGCAGCTTGGCACCGATCTCGACAGCCGCACCGCTGAGCTCTCCAAGGCCAAATCGACGCTCGAAGAACGCGAGGCGGCGCTCGCCGAATACAAGCGACGTGCCGATCAGCTCGAGCGCATCAAGCAGCGCTTCGAGCAGCTGCGCTCAAAGCTCACGGAGCTCACGAGCCTCGGTCTCGTCGTGCGCATTCGCAACAATCGCATGATGATCTCGCTGCCGGGAGACGTGCTCTTCGACACCGGCAAGGACTCGCTCAAGAAGGAAGGCGAGCAGATCCTTCAGAAGGTGGCGGAGATCATCAACAGCGACGCGTCGCTCCGCGCCCGCTTCTATCAGGTCGCCGGACACACCGACGATCAGGCCCTCCGCGGCGGCATTTTCCGCGACAACTGGGGCTTGTCGCTGATGCGCGCCCGCACCGTTCTCATCTACCTCGTCAATCCCGACGGCGGAGCTCTCCCGCTGGCTCGATGGAGCGCGTCGGGCTACGCGGACACCGATCCGATGGAGCCCAACGACTCGCCCGATGGCCGCATGAAGAACCGCCGCTGCGAGCTCGTGGTCGTCCCAAGCGCCGAAGAAATGCTCGACCTCAAGGCCATCGCCCAATAGCGGCGCAGCCCCATCCCGCCGCTGCACGAAATCCGAAAAGAGCCCCCCAAAAATGAACGTCGAAATCCGCTATTGCGTGATGTGAAACTACAAGCCCAACGCCGCGAGTCTCGCGGCTGCGATCGCTTCGAAGACCGGCGCCGTCGCCACGCTGACGCCTGGCGGAAAAGGTGAATTTACGGTCCTCGCCGACGGCAAGAAGCTCTGGGACAAGCACGAGACAGGACGCTTTCCCGAGGACGCCGAGATCCTCTCCCAGCTGTAGCTCGCGATGCGTGCATTTCGAACCGCGATGTGCTAAGGCGGCGCGGATTTTGGACGGCGCGGCTCGACCTTCCACCCGCGAGGGCGTCCGCTCCGTGGCTCCGCGTGCTGCCTGCGCCACGCCTTTTGGCGACAGCGACCGATGACCGCCCAACCCTTCACGACCCGCAAGCTCACGAAGGGCGACTACGACCAGATCGTCCGCGTCATCGACAAGTGGTGGGGTGGCCCGACGAGCGCCCTCGCCCATCCGTTGTTCTTCTACGAGCTCGGAGAGCTGGCGCGGGTCGTCCTCCACGACGAGGCGGTCGTCGGTTTTTTGCTGGGGTTCCTCGCGCCGGCGGAGGCGACGGGGTACGTGCACCTCGTCGGCATCGACCCGGAATTTCGGCGCCAAAGCGTGGGCGCGCGACTCTACGGCTCCTTCGAAGAGGCCTGCCGCGCGGCTCACTGTGCGCGGCTGAAGGCGGTCACGACGCTCGGAAACGACGGCTCCGTCCGCTTTCACGAGGCCCTCGGGTGGCGCACCGAAGTGGTCGAGGACTACGCCGGGGTCGGTCGTGCCCGCGTCGTTTTCACCAAGCCGCTCGGTTGAGCTTCCAGCTCGAGAGCGCGCGTTAGCGTTCGTCCCGGCCGCGGGAAACGACGCGACAGGCGGCGCCGCCTCCATCGCGTGCGTAGACGAGCGGGGTTCCCTTCTGGGGGCGCGAGCGCACGAAAAGCGAGCCGCCCGGGTCGGGTCGTTCGACGACGGCGCCGACAGCTTGCGGGCGCTCGGGCGGAAGCTCCTCGACGACGACAATCACGTGTGGGCCATCGCGATCGACCGCGTGGATCGAAGGCCGGCGCGGCAGCCCTGCCTCGGCCGAACACTGCGAGCCATCGGTGCGCATGGCGAACGCCAGCTCATTGTGCGCGAGGCGTGGTGCGCCCGCTTGCCACCGAAACCGCGGATCATCCGCCGCGCCAACACCGACGTCGAGGCACGCACAACGCGCGGTGGGTTTGTCGGTCTTTCGCAAAAAGAGATCATGGCGCACGCCGCGCAGCGTGGCCGGCTTCTCGCCGTGCTTTGCAGCCGGGCGACCGAACAGCGACTCCACGTCGCGCCACGCGGACGGCCTGCCCGCCTCGGCCTTGAGCCAGTCCTTTTCGTCGTACAGGTCGGCCTGGCGCGCGCACGCCGTCGTCAAAGTCATCGCCAGCAGACCGACGCCGGCGCCAACGGAGGCCGACACGCGAATGCCCATGCCCAGTCGCAGTGACGCGTTCCTCGGAGCTTTCATCACGCCGCTAGCTTCGCACCGTGGCCCCTCGGCCGGCAAGTTCGGCGATGCGGCCCCGGCAAGGTCGCGATCACGCCGACCGGTCACGCGCAATTGGCGCGGCCGCGAGCACCACGGCGACGCTCGCTGACATCGCCGCGTCGCTCGTTGGATTTCCCATCGTTTCAGCCATCGAGCATCTCGCGGTATGCGGCGTTCAACTCCTTCATCCGCTGCTCGGCCAGCCGTTGCAGCTCGGGGGCGGCGCTCGCGACCTTGTCCGGGTGGTAGAGGAGCGCTTGCCGTTGGTACGCGCGACGCACCTCGTCGGCGCTCGCCGTCGGCGAAATCCCAAGCACCTCATGCGGGGCGCGCGAGGGAGTGTGCACCGGTCCCGCGCCAGCGCGTGCTTTCGCGGAGGCGTTCGCACGGTCGCGGGCGGCTCGGCCTGCACCGCGCCTTGAGCCGCTGCCGCCGGTGACGTACCGATACGTCCGAATCACGGCAACGACGAGCAAAAGGAACGCGAGAATCCTCAGCACTCGACCAAGCTCCGCGCGGCGTCGCGCAACAAGCGCCCATGCCAAGACGATCGCATCACGAGGCATAGCCTACCTCGAACGCGCGGCGAGTCGCCCAAGCCCGAGACTGAGACTGAACCTGCTGACCGCCGCCGAACTTGTTTCACGTGAAACACTCCGTCCGCCGCCGACCTTGTTTCACGTGAAACACTCCGTCCGCCATCGTTCGAGCTTGCCCCTCGGCGATGTGGCGCGGGGAAACGCCCCCAGATCGCGCAGGCGGATCCGTCCACCTGGACCGCCAAATGCGTCCGCCAAATTGGCCAAATTGCTCCTCGATTCGATGGACTCCCCGCACTAGGATGCCGCCATGAATGCGCGTGCGCGACGCAAGATCGTCGTGGGGGTCGCCGTGCTGTTGGGCGTGGCCACGCACGCGACGTCCCATGCGGAGCTCAGCTGGGCGGTTCATGCAGAGCCGTTCGCCGCTCGCATGCTCGGCGCTCGGAAAGGCGAGCAATTCACCTGGGGCGGCGGCGGGTTGACCTCGGCCGAGCTGACGTTGAACGGCCGGCTCGGCGTTGAGCTCGCGGGCAGCGCACTCGGGCTCTCGGCCGGAATCACCCCGATCCCCGGAATGGTCGCGACCGACTCCGGCTCGGGCTTCGCTGGGCTCGCCGGATTTCGACTGACACCGTTCGGGCGGCGGCCGTCCCCGGACGCGATGACGACGGGTGGCCTGTGGCTCTCGGGCAAGGCTGGACTCGCGGACACGGGCGGACTCGCTCGCGGCACCGTCCACGCGGCCATCGGCTTTGACCTCTTCGCCGGCGGCGCCTGGCGCGGGGGCCCTTCGCTCGGTTTCTTTCAGATCCTCGAAACCCGGAGCGTGGTTCTCCCAGACGACGCGCGCATCGTGACGGCTGGACTTCACCTCGCGTACCAGGCGCTCCCACCACCGCCGCCGCCGCCACCCGAGGACGACGACCGAGACCGTGACCGCATCCGAAATAGCGTGGATGCTTGCCCGGACGACCCCGAAGACTACGACGCCTTCCAGGACACGGACGGCTGCCCAGACCGCGACAACGATCGCGACCAAATCCTCGACGAAAGCGATTCTTGCCGCGACGTCCCAGAAGATCGCGATGACTTCGAGGACCACGACGGCTGCCCGGAAGCGGACAACGACAAGGACCAGATCCTCGATCCGCGGGACAGCTGCCGAAACGTCCCGGAAGACAGGGACCAATATCAGGATGAGGACGGCTGCCCGGACCCGGACAACGACAGCGACGGCTTCCTCGACCCGGTCGACCAATGCCCGAACGACGCCGAGACCGTGAACGGTTACGCCGACGATGACGGTTGCCCCGACGAACAAAACGTCCGCGTGGTCGGTGACGAGATCATCCTCGACGAGCGCGTGTACTTCCGCGTCAACCTCGCCGACGTAGAAGTGCGCAGCTGGCAGCTGATGGAAGCGGTGGCCAAACTTCTCAAGGCGAACCCGCAGTACGAGCTGATCCGAATCCAGGGCCACGCCGATGAGACGGGCGGCGAAGAGTACAATTTCGATCTCTCGATCCGCCGAAGCAAAGCCGTTCGAGACATGCTCGTGCGATTCGGCGTCGCCCCGAAGCGGCTGCATGTGGAGGGCTTCGGCGAGCGTCGCCCAGCGCAAGCAGGCCAAGCGGAGACCGCGCTCAAGCGTAACCGTCGCGTCGAATTTCTCATCCTCCAGCGTGCGGGCGGGCAAGCGGAGCAAGCGCGATGAGGGCCGCGCGGAACCTCCTTGTTTCCGGCCTGCTCACGGTGGCGCCGTGGGTTGCAAGCGCCGGATGTGACGCCCTTGTTGGCGGGGAATGCCAGCCGGGATTGGTCGCCACCAAGGGCGCCTGTCTGACGCCTGCGGGTGTTGGTGGCGCGGGCGGCAAAGGTGGCGAAGGTGGCGAAGGTGGCACTGACGGCGGAGCGTCCGCCGGCGGTGAAGGCGGCACGGCAGGCTCGAACCGCACGGGGGGGGCCGGCGGCGAAGGCTGCACGCCGCCGCTCGTCCCGTGTCCCGATGGCTGCGTCGATCTCCAAACAGACCCAAGAAACTGCGGTTTTTGCGAAAACGCGTGCGCCACAGAGATCTGCGAACAAGGTCTCTGCGCGGGCCAACCGGCCGGCCACCTGATCGTTGCCGCGATGAGCTTCGCGCAGTTCAACGCACCCGGGCAGCGCCTCCTCGGCAACGCCTTGTACCTGCCTCCCGACGATCCGGTGCGCATCCTCGTCTACCGCAAATTCGCCAACGCCGGGGCGGCCGGCAACGTCGACGCCATCCTCGCCGCCGAGGGCGCGCTGCGGGGGCGCAGCTTCATCGTGAAGACGCGCGACACGGCGGCCGCGCTTGGCAGCGATCTCAGCGGCGGCACCTACGACGTGCTCTTGATCCACGACCAACCCTCCGCGCCGAACGGGCAGATGCAGTCTCTTGGTAGCGCGTTGCAGGGTGCGATCTCCTCGTTTGCCCAGGCCGGAGGCACCGTCGTCGTCTTGGCGAGCGCGACCGGCGAGATGTCCGCATTTCTGACAAGCTCCGGGATACTCGCCACGACAGCGCTCACCGACGCGACGGGCGCGGCCATCCTCGGTGTCGTTCCGAACGACGTCGTCGCCGTCGGCGTACTCTCGCCGTTCCTCGCGAAACCCGCCACCGCCACCATCGGCAGCAGTGAGCCAAGCGGCCCTCTCCTAACGCACGTGTTCGTCCACAAGGCGAGCATGGCGCCGATCGTCATTCACAAGATCGTGCTCAAATAGCTGCGCCCATGCTGCTGCGCCCAAGTAGCTGCGCCCAAGCTGCTGCGCCCATGCTGCTGCGCCCATGTTGCTCGACGCCCCGGCACACTTGCCTCGTTCGTGTGCTCCGCGCGGGGGAGCGGGGTCTCAGTCCTCTCCGCCACGTCGGAAACGCGCCGGTTGTCGCGGAATCGGATCGGGCAAGCCCTTCGAGCGAAGCGTGCTCGGGCCCTCGGCGTGCGAACTCGTCCTTCTCGGGCCGCCCGCCGCCGGCGGCGCGCTCGTCTGGTCGGAGATCGTCTCTTCCTCGTCGATCGACATCGGCTCGACGGTTTTCGCACGACGCTGAAGGATCGTCGCCTCGAATTCTAGCGCTCCTTCCTGCGCGACGGTCTCCCCTGTTGTCGCCGGCGTGATTCGGTGCGCGTCGGTCCACGTCGCATCTCGGGAGTGCCGCGCTTGTCCGGCATGCGCCTCGTCGATGGTGTTCGCCGAGCTGGTTCCGTCGTCGCTCGTCGCCTCTTCCGTTACGCCGGTGCCCACGTCGTACGCGCCCGGTTCGTATTCGCCCAGCGCGTACGCGCCCGGTTCGTATGCGCCCGGCTCGCTCGCATCCGGATCGCCCACAATCTCTTCGAACGCGCCCGGCTCGCTGGAGTCCGTCTCGTCGGCAATCCTCTCGACCGCATCGAGGTCCCTCCGAACCCACGGGCTAAGCCCTTGCGTGCTCCCAATCGTTGGCAATTCGCGGTTCCGCGCCTCGGTGTCGTCCCAATCGAGCGACGGCGCACCTGCCTCGACGCCCGCGGCAACACGAAGCTTCAGCACCTCGATCCCCTCCGGGAGCGCGACGACAGCGCGCCACGCAAACGTCACCTCATGGGCGTCCACATCGATCGCGATCGCGTCGAGAACCATCGCGAGGCTCTCGCCCGGGCCCTCGCCATCGAACCATCGTGCCGACGCGCGCGCTTCCGGCAGCCGCGTCGTCAGGCGCAGCAGGGTCGGATCCATTCCATCCAACACGAGCCACTCATCGCCACGAATCGCAGCGATTTGCTGGTCCCGGGGCGCTGCCTGAAAGTACCGCCAGTCGACCTCGTCGACCACCGGAACGGGCTGCGCGAGCTTGCGTACCGCCGCGCGGGTAACCCATTGACGTCGCCGCTTCCAACTTGCCGCGAGCGGGCCGAAGCCGATCGGCCGATCCGGCCGCTCGGGATCCACGAGGTTCGGCATGCCGCCGCCCGCAGCGCCAACGCCAACCGGATTTTCGTCGCAGCCAGGCCCGCCGAATGCGCGCTCGTAGGTGAGTGGCATGCGCTCGAAAGGCTCAGGCTGCGCGCCCGCGAACGCTCGCTCACCGTAGACATGCACGACCTTGTCGATCAGCGCCTCCGCCTCGCGGAATAGCCCGAGCCGCACCGCGCTCGATCGCACCGGTCGGCCACCGGGGGCGCAGGCATGGCCGCTGAGGGTCACATCGATCCGCGGACGAAACGGCACCAGATCGCTCGCCCGCAACAAGCTCCGCGCCGGATCGCCGTCATGATGCATATCCGCGTGTGCGATCGACGGCGCCTGGACGCGGATCATCACGCGGTCATGCTGAAACGCGAACCGCCCCTTCGCGACCACCGTGAGCTGAAGCGCGCCGCGACGACGCCACAAGAGACCTCTCGCCGCCGCAGCTCCAAGCGCGTGAACGTGGCAGCTCGCTGGCACAGTCCTTGTCATCGACTCATTGAACCCGCGTCACGATTGCCCAACGACATTCGACCACGACTTCTGGCAAAGATGCCCTGATTCGCGCACGGGTTCTTTCGACGACGCCTTCATTCGACCCCCGCGAATCATCGCCCATCGACGACGCGGCCCCGCTCGAGGACGAAGCGCGCCTGCGGACACGCTCCGAAGGGTTCCGGATCATGGGACACGAGCGCGACGATGGCACCGCGGGCGAGCTCTTGCTCCACGACCCGGACAAGCTGCGCGACGCCCTGCCGGTCGAGCCCCGTCGTGGGCTCGTCCAGCAACACGACTGCCGGTCGGTGGACCAGAGCTCGCGCCAACGCCACCCGCTGCCGCTGCCCTCGGGAGTTGGTACCGAGCGGGCGCTCCGCCGCACGTCCGAGCTGAAACCGCTCGCTCACTTCGCCCCACGCGGCCCTTACATCCATGCCGTGAAACTGCGCTGCCAGCTCGACGTTGCGCCGCCCGCTCAAATCCGCATAACAAAACGGCTCGTGGGAGACCCAGCCGAGGTGTGGCCGCGCACGACGGCTATCGGTTCCGAGCGGTGCATACTCGACCGTGCCCGACGAGGGGGCGAGCAGGGTACCGAGCACCCGCAAGAGCGTGGTTTTGCCGGACCCGTTCGCGCCTTCGATGCGATTCAGTCGCCCGGGAAGGAGCACGACGTCCACGCCCCGCAGCGCGGCCGTCGCCCCAAAGGTCTTGACGATCTGGTGTGCTCGCACCGCATCGATCGCCAAGGTCGGGATGCCCTCAAGAGCGTCGGATGATTTCGGTATCAATGCCCTCACCTTCCCCCGTCGCGTCCCTCGGGCGGCGGCGCGTCGTGACCGTGTCGGCCTCTGTTTCGCCGTCCTCGCTCTCCCCTGGGGATCGATCTTTCTCGCGCTCGTCCCCGAATCCATCCGGTAAGAAGCTCTCACTCTCGGGCTCGTCGAGCCATTCATGGTCATCGCGCAGGACGTCCTGAAGCGTGTGCTCCTCCACCAAATCGAATTCGGACCCCAGAGCGTCGGGCGGCCCGCGTTCCCGCCTTCGAATGGGCGCTGCCACCGCGTCCGCTCGCGTAGTTGCCAATCGCGACTGCCGCTTCTGCTGCGATCGCGAAGTCGCGCGCCCAAGCTCGCCCAGTGGCGCCTCGCCGCTTGCGCTCGCCGCGATCGGACGGAGGGCCTCCCGCATCTCGGCGGCAGTTTGAAATCGATGCTCGCGCACTTTTTTCATCGCACGAACAACGAATTCGAACATGGCAATGGGAAGGTCAGGGACGAGCCTCTCGAGAGGCGTCGGCTCCACGGTCAACACCTGGACGAGAAGGGCATTGTAGTTGTTGGCAAAGAACGGTCGCCGCGCGCTCAATGCCTCATAACAAATCACCCCAATGGCCCACAAATCTACTCGCCCATCGAGCTTCACTTCCCCGCGCGCTTGCTCGGGCGCCATGTAATACGGCGTGCCCATCACCACGCCCGTGTCCGTGAAGCGAGGATGCTCATTGGGGTCCGTGAGAATCGATTTGGCGACTCCGAAATCGAGGAGCTTCCCGGTCAAAGGCGCGCCCGGTCCGTGGTGTTCCACGAACACGTTCTCGGGCTTCAAATCGCGGTGAATGATCCCTCGCGCGTGCGCCGCCTCGAGCGCCGACACGATGTCCAGCATGACGGGTCCGAGCTCGGCCACGCTCACCGCGCCACGCTCAATTCGCTCTGCGAGGCTCTCGCCGTAGAGCCGTGGCATCACGAGATACGGGATCCCTTCGGCGAGCCGACCGACGTCGAGGACCGCACAGATGCTCGTGTGCGCGAGGGCACAGACGAGCTCCGCCTCATGGCGCAAGCGCGCGACCGCGTCGGCATCGTCGGCGAGGCTCGGGTGGAGGATCTTGATCGCGACCTTCGCGCCCGAATCGAGTCGCTCTGCCTCGTAAACGATGCTCGTTCCGCCCTCGCCAAGCGTCCCGGTGAGTCGGTATTTCCGATCGACGATGCGCCCGATGGCGGCGTCCTCCGCGGACCGATGGCGATGCGTCTCGGTGTATCGCCGGCGCCGAGGCGGCCGCGGATCGATGGCCATGCCCGTCGTCGGGCACTGGGTGACGCCACGGTTGTGGGGCAATCCGCATTGGGCGCAGCGGAAAAAGCTCTCCTGCATCCGAAAGTCCGTGCCTACCGTACCGTAGCCCTCGAACGCGCGCCATCGGCCCGGCGGCGTGCTCTCGCGACCCCGAATTCCCGGTGGCCTGCCCTGTGGAAAAAACGTTGCACACTTGGGGGGCCGCGCGCGCATAAGTCCTGAACAATCTCTCGATAACCCGACCCGATCGACACGGCCGCGGGTTGTCCACATCATGCCCCGATGAAGCCCGCACATTTTCTCACGGGGCCGCTTGCTGCATGTTGCGGAAATAGTTTGGCTAATTGACTATTCCCCGGCTTCCACAGCCCCTACTACGACGATCCTTTATTTAAATATCTCTGATCGGATCCGGAAGAAGAAGTTCCTCCAAAGCCCGTTCTTGGGGTCATCCGCAAGCCGTTCCGAACCCCTTGCGCGGCACAGCGACACAGGATACGGCAGGTGCCCCATGGAACTTGTCGCGCCCAAAAAAACCCTGTTGCGACTCTTGCAGCGTTGCCAAGGCGTCGCGGACAGAAAGAGCACGATGCCGGTGCTCGCAAACGTGTTGCTTTCGGCGCAAAACAATGAACTTCACGTTTCAGCGACGGATCTTTATCTTGGCGTAACGGGGTCGCTCGAGGCTGAAGTCAAGCGGCCCGGCTCGGTGGCGGTACCGGCGAAAGATTTTTTTGAGCGCGTGCGGCACATGCCGGACGGACCCATCAAGGTCAGCGCCACCACCGGCTCGGCGTTGACCTTGCAGTCGCAAGGAACGGCTCGCCGGTACACGCTGCACGGATTGCCCGGGACGGACTTTCCGCAGCTTCCTGAGATCGCGCCGGACGCGGTGACGATGAAGCTCAGCGTTCAAACGCTGAAGCTCTTGCTCGACCGGACACACTTCTCGATCTCCACAGACGAGACCCGTCCTCATCTCAACAGCGCGCTCTTCGAGTGCCGCGCCCAAAAAGGAAACAGCCAAGGCACCGTTCGGATGGTGACGACGGACGGTCACCGCTTGAGCAAGATGGAAATCGACGTCCCGGAGCTGACCGCGGAGGCCACGTTGCTTTTGCCGCTACGGGGTGTTCAAGAGCTGCGGAAGTTGCTCGATGAGGTGCAGGACAACCGCGACACCACTCTGATTTCGCTCGCGCAGACAGGCCCGAATGCCTTCTTCACGTTGGCGGGAATTCAATTGTCGATCAAGCTCATTGACGCGCAATTTCCGCCCTACGAACAGGTTATTCCAGCGGTCAGCAAGCGGGCGGTGAAGACGCCGCGGCTCGCATTCTGCGATGCCCTTCGTGCCGTCTCGCTGGCCGCAAGCGACAGAACCGGAGGCGTCAAGCTTGCCATTTCGACCAACGCCCTTCGCATCACGAGCGAGAGCCCCGAGAGTGGCAATGGCTTCGATGAGATCGCCGTCGATTACGACGGCCCTGAAGTGAGCGTGGGCTTCAACGCGCGCTACCTTCTCGATGTGCTCACCGCGATGGAGAATGACGAAGAGGTCACTCTTGGACTCAGCGGCGAGCTCGACCCAGCGGTGCTGCGTCCGGGCAGCCAGGGGCTGGGAACGCAGGGTTCAGGCCCGCAAACGGCGAACGGGGATTACATCGCGGTCGTGATGCCTCTCCGAATTTGAGCAATTGGCCTCCCGTGCAACAGTGCAATTGGCCAACAGTGCAATTGGCCAACAGTGCAA
>SHZB01000197.1 GCA_009692485.1 Myxococcales bacterium | reverse complement strand
CCGTAATGCCAATAGCGCCGTAATGCCAATAGCGCCGTAATGCCAATAGCGCCGTAATGCCAATAGCGCGCTAGAGCGGCTGGCCGGCGGCGATAACCTCGGCGGCGCGCAAGGGGTCGAGCGGGCGGCCGAAGAAGTAGCCCTGGGCCGAATCGCACCACATGTTGCGGAGCTCGTCCGCCTGCCGCTCGGTCTCGACGCCCTCGGCCACGACTTCCATCCGCAGGTTGTGGGCGAGCACGATGATCGCGTGCACGATCTCTGCGTTGCCTTCCGCCTCGCCGAGGCGACTGACGAAGGAGCGATCGATCTTGAGGGTGTCGTAGGGCAGCTGGTGCAGGTAGTTGAACGACGAGTAGCCGGTGCCAAAATCATCGAGGCTTATCTTGACCCCGAGCGCCTTGACGGCGTGGAGCACGAGCACGGCGCTCGCTTGTTGGTCGATGATCGAGGTCTCCGTGATCTCGAGCTTGAGCCGGTCGGGCGCGAGCTGGGAGGTGCTCACTGCGCTCTCGATTTGAGCGGCGAGATCGTCCTCGACGAACTGCTTGCCCGACACGTTGACCGAGACATAAAGCGGGTCATTCGGGCGAAAGCGCGCGTTCCACTCGGCCATTTGACGGGTGGCCTCCTTGAGAACCCATGCACCGATCGGCACGATGAGCCCGGACTCTTCGGCGGCGGGAATGAAGTCGCCCGGCATGATGAACCCCTGATTCGGGTGCTCCCAGCGCAAGAGCGCCTCGAAGCCGACGAGCTGGCGGGAGGCCAGCGTCACGATCGGCTGGTAGTGAAGCCGGAGCTGGTTACCCTGGAGCGCCCCGTGCAGCCCGCCGAGCATCGCCATGCGGCGCGTATCCTCGACCCGCATCGAGGTCTGGAAGACGGCGCGCCTGCGCTTCGTGGTCACGCGCGCACGGTTGAGCGCGAGCGACGCGTCCTGAAGGGCGAGCTCGCCGCGCGCGTACGTACGCTCGCTGGTGGCGATACCGACGACCGCGCTGCTCGCGATGACGACGTCGCGAACGCGATAGCGAGCGGCGAGCGCCTGCTGGATGCGGTCGGCAAGCTTCGAGGCGACGACCTGATCGCGCGAACCCGACAACAAGACACCGAACTCGCCGGCGCCGAGATCCGCCAGCACGTCACCCTCGCCGAGCAGCTCCGCGAGTCGGCGTGATGCCTCGTTCTGCACTTCGCCGGCGACCACGTCGCCATAAGTGCCGAGCAGCATCTTGAAATTTTCGAGCTCGACGAGCAGCACCGAGAATCCGGAGTTGGGATCGACACGTGCGCGCTCGCATGCGCGGCTCAGCACCTCGATGAAAGCGCTGTTCGCACGCTGGGCCAGGGGGGCCTCGGAGGGTAGCGGGCGTTGTGACGCGGTCTCTTCAGCCGCGGCGACCGGGCCCTCGGCTCGTGCGACGGCTCGCGTGTGTACGACGATGGCCCGCACCACGGGATCTTCAAGCCGGTTATAGCCATGCGCACGCGCTGCGATCCAGCCTCGGTCCTTGTGCCGCAAGCGCACTTCGACGGTCGCGCGAGCGCCCGGACGGAGCACGAGTTGGCGGAAAGCCGCGACGGCCCGGTCGCGGTCCTCGGGATGCACGAGATCCGCCGGGCGCACCCGCGTCGCCTCCGCTCCGTCGAGACCCGTGAGCTCTTGCGCGCTCGCGCCGCTGCTCGAGTACTGAACGCGGCCGTGCGCATCGACGAGGGTGACGACGTCGCCCGAGCCCTCCGTGAGGGCATGGAGCCATCGACCAGCGATGTTCAGCAGCGTCGTTTCGTCAATCTCGCTAGCGTTGCCCATTCAGCCTCACGGGTAACCCCGGGTAATCGCAGCCCACGATAGTCCCGACCGCACGCGATCCCAATGCCGAATCGCGGCGCCGCGGCTCATTCACCAACTCCGTGCTCGTCCCGCGAGAACTCATCCTCATCGCGGGGCAGCTCGTCGAGCTCGTCGAGCACGGGCAACGGCGGCACGGCGGCTCGCGGAGGCACGGCGGCGCTCGGTGGCACGGCGGCGCTCGGTGGCACGGCGGCGCTCGGTGGCACGGCGGGGTCGAGTGGCACGGCGGCGCTCGGTGGCACGGCGGGGTCGAGAGGCTTCGGCGCGGGCGGCTTCGGCTTGGGCTCGAAGCGCCAGAGCACGAAGTTTTTGTAGCGCTTCACCTCGAGAAGCTCGCCTCGCTTCATGCGCTCGTCGTGCCAGCCCTTCGCTTGCTTCTTGATCTCGCGCTCGTCGGCGAGGACGTAGTGCGTGTTCTTGCGCTGGTGAAAGAGGTAGACGTCCTTGCGATTCGACGCGTGCGGGCCGACGCGGTTGGTGACCGTGACGCTCGCGCCCGGCTCGATGAGATCGATGAGCCCGCGCAGCTCACGGTAGGTCGCCGCTTGCTCAGCCGACAGCGGCGGACGCGCAATCTTTCCGAAACCACCGCGAAATGCGCCATTTTCGAGCAGCGCGCCGAATTTCCACGAGACGAGCAGCGAGGCGGTGAGGACAAACTCGAGCGCTGCGCGACGAAGGCCGGACCTGGAGAGGCCAAGGCGGCTGAGCTGTTCCGAGCGGTCCGCGATCGCGCCCGGCACGATGGCGATCGCGACCGGAAAGATCATGGTCGCGTACTGAAAGCCGATCTGAAATACAGGCTTTCGGCTCGCGAGCAGCGTGACGAACAAGCCGTACACGAGCATCACGCGCGCCCGCCGTGCCAAGAGCGGCAAGAGCGCGAGCGGCACGAACAACTGAAGCAGGTAGAGCACCTTCTGCGGCTCTCCGAAGATGAAGCGCACCAGAAACATCGGATTGGTCAGGAGCGAGACTGCGAGCTCCCCGATGCCGCGCCGATTGGGCATCAAGTCTTCGAAGTAGTACGCATAGGAGTAGGCGCCGGCGCCGCTGTTCAGGAGGTCTTTCGACGGCATGAACAAGTGCCGCGCGACGAGATAATAGGCAATCGAAGCCAAGATCGTGATGAGGCCAGCGCGCGCGAACCCGGGCTTGTTGGCGATGATGCCGTAGGCTCCGACGAAGCAGAGAAACAGCGGAATATCCTCACGACAAAGACACAAGAGCGCAAACGCCAATCCATAGCCAACCCAGCGCCGGCCTTCGAGGCAGTAGATGAGCCAGAGGACCAGTGGCGCGGTCAGCGTGAGCGAGTGAAACTCGTAGAGATTGGCGCCGTGCAGCGCGGGATAAAGGGCATACGCAATTGCCAATACGAGTCCTGCCGGGCGACTCTCGAGCTGGCTCTTGCCGAGCAAATACGCAGGAATGACGCCGGCTCCGAGCCACACGGACTGCAAGACGAGCAAGAACTCCGCGTGCGGATAGAGCAGATAAAGCGGAGACAGGAGAACGAGGATGGGGTCGAAGTGCGCCGAGGCGTGTGTGCCGCCCTTGACGAAGCTGCAGCCGAGCGCGCGGCCGTGGATCGAGTTGTAGAAAATGTTGTCGTAATAGCCGAGGTCGATCGTGCGGGTGTTGAGCGCGTGGTGATTCGCGATCGAGAGTCGTGACAAGCAATATGCGTAACCGGCAAAGAGCGCCAAGACGCCGAGCCACGCCAACATGGGAGCAACGCCTCCCCATCCGCGACGAGGCGGCGGGTCATCGCCTGGCCGGTCTTCCCCTAGCTGCCGATCTTTTCCGTCGCCAGGGCGGAGGAGCTCGGTCGAAGGCGCGGGACCGGCGTCGGTCGAAGGCGCGGGACCGAGGGCGTCATCCGAGGGGCGCGGCACGCCGTACGCGGCGATCGCAACCAGCAGCGCCGAGCTTGCCGCGAGCAGCACGGTCCAGATTGGATCTTGCACTTCGGTCGCGTCCGCTTGGAGCAAGACGACGAGCGGCAGGGCGAGCATCCAGATGAGCCAGCGGTTCGTGACGTGGACGACGCGCAAGAGCCGCCAGCGGCCGGCACGCCAGCGGTCGATGAGCAGCACGATGGCATAGAGCGCAACCACGACGCCGAGAGCGGCCAACACCCACGTGGAGGCGTGGACCTTCTGCTCGAACGCGAGTTTGTTTTTGAGGATCTTTGGAAGCAGCACGCGAAAACGCGCGGCGTATGCGGAGACGCCGAGCGCTGCGGCGAACGCGACGGGCCAAGCGAACAGCTGCGCCCAGCTGGCGAGTCGCGACAACTGCTGCTCGAGGTTGGTCACCGCGGCACTTGCGCCGGGCGCTCGCACAGGCGTCATGGGCGCGATTCGGGCGGGGCCGAGCGGGGCTCAGGTGGGACCGGCGGCGACGCGCTTCGTTCGGGTACCGGATCGAGCGCCGGCTCAGGCAACGGCTCGCGTTTCGCGAAGGACTCGGGCATCGACTCGGGCATCGATTCGGGCATCGACTCGGGCATCGATTCGGGCATCGACTCGGGCATCGACTCGGGCATCGACGCGGGCATCGACGCGGGCTGCGGCAGTGGCGCGGAAAAGTCGAAGGGCGGCGGTGCCAACTGCCAGGCGATGAGCCCCGCGATGCTGCATACGAGGTAGATCGACACGAAGATGAGCAAGCCGAAGGCGATGCCTTGCTCGCCGGTGTGTCCGAGCGACGGAAACACGAGCACCAGAAACAGCTCGCGCACACCCATGCCGGACACTGAAATGGGCAACAGGCCGAGGAGGCTCGTGATCGCCATCATGTAGATCACGTCCGCATAGCTGAGATCGATTCCGAGGGCACGCGCGGCGAGCCACCCTTGCAGGTAGTTGATCAAGAACGCGGCGAGTGTCAGCGGCAGCGCGTGCGTGACGAGCCGGCCGCGAAGCTGAGAGCGTAGAGCGGCCAGGAATGCGCGCGCGCCAGCGGCACCTCCGGCCGCTCTGCCGATTCTGTCGTAAAGGCGCATCGCGAGACCGTCGAGCGGGCCCTCGATGAGCAGTGCCAGCGGCGCGAGGACCGTGACCAGGACGCCCATCCACGCGACGAGGCCGAGCCTTCCGACGAAGACCGAGGTGAACTGCGCGATGCCCGCGGCGGCGAATGCGGCGAGCACGTAGAGATCACACAATCGGTCCATCACGATGACGGCGAGGCCCTCCGCGTAGGGCGCCCCGAGATCGCGGCGAAGGTACTGCACGCGCAGGACATCGCCGACGCGGCCGGGCGTCATCATCCCGAGGTAGAGGGACGGGAGCGTTCCGCGCCAGGCGGCGAGCGTGCCGTAGTCGTAGCCGCGCAGCCATAGCAGCGTCTGGAGGCGCCGCACCTTGAGGTCGATCACGACGAACGAAAGCGCGCACGCGAGCGCGAAGGGCATGAGCGACGCGCGCGCGAGGACTGCCCACAAGCGAGCCGGATCGCCGAGCTTGGCGAGGACGACGAGCAAGAGCAGCGGCCCGAGCAGGCGGAGGCCGTTCTTGAAGACTCTCGACCGCACAGCGCCCCTCCTAGCATCGTTTTCCGCGGCCAATTCACTTGTCAACGACACGAGAAATTGTTCCCGGCCCGACGGCTCGGACCGATATGCTGCGCACGCATGCCGCCCCAACCGGGAGCTCGGATCACGGACTTTCTCGAGCTGATTTCGCCGCTCGGCGAAGGCGCGATGGGCAAGGTCTGGGTGGCGTTTCATCACCGGCTGCAGATCCGGGTCGCGGTGAAATTCGTGTCGGAACGCGTGAGCCGGGACGACGCCGCGGAAGCGATCGCGCGCTTCGAGCACGAGGCGAGCCTGGCGTCTCAGATCAAGAGCCCGCACGTCGTTCAGACCTTCGACAGCGGCATCGGACGCGACGGCACGCCGTACATCGTGATGGAGCTGCTCGAGGGCCAGAGCCTGGGCGAGCGGGTGAGGTCGAGCGGGCCGCTGGGGTGCCACGAGGCGGCCACGGTGATCACCCAGGTCGCGCGCGCGCTCACCAAGGCGCACGAGCTTGGGATCGTTCACCGCGATATCAAGCCGGACAATATCTTCCTGTGCCGGTCGGACGAGGGGCTGAGCTGCAAGGTGCTCGATTTCGGCGTCGCCAAGCAGACGCGCTTGCCGGCGATGGGTGGGCTCACGACCGATGGCAAGCTCGTCGGCACGCCCGAATACATCAGCCCGGAGCTGGTGCTCGAAGATCGTCCGGCCGATTATCGCGCCGATCTCTGGGCGCTCGCGGTCGTCATGTACGCCACCTTGACGGGGGCCCTGCCCTACTCCGGCAAGACCCTCGGACAGCTGTGCATGAATCTCGTCAACTCGCCGTTCATTCCGCCTCGCCAGCTCAGAGGCGAGCTGCCGGAGCTTACGGACGCATGGTTTGCGCGCGCGCTGGCGATCGATCCCGGCAAGCGCTTCGGCTCGGCGCGAGAGATGGCCGTGGCCTTCGCGGAGCTGACGACCGGGGGCTCCTCGTTGATGACGGCGACCTTGCTCGGCGGCTCGCGAGCGACGGACCCGACGACGCTGGTTCAGTTCGGGACCGCGCAAGATGCGCTCGCGGCGTCGCCCAATGCACGGCTCTCCCGTCGCGTCAAGGCAGCCGCAAGTGCCGCGTTGGTGCTCGCCGTGTGCACGAGTCTCTATGTGCTCGCCTCGACACCGCGACCCTCACCGAAGAACGAGGCCCCGCCCGCCAGCGGCGCACGCGCGGCAGCCGGCTCCGAACACGTCGTTGCCAGTCCGATGGACACGAAGCTCGCAAAGCCACCGGCCGCCGTGAGCGCGACGGCGGCGGCGACCGAGCAGCCCAGCGCCGGCGCGATCCCGAGCGCTGCCAGCTCTCTTTCGGCCAGAGTCGCGGCCCCACGAGCGAGTGGATTCGAGAGCGCAGCGAAGGCGGCTCCCACGCCTGATGCGCCTCCGATCTCGGGGCGCCGAGGCAAAGATGAGCTTGGATTTTAGCCGCGCCGACAAGCGTGCGTTCGTGCTTGGCATCGCCCTCGTGACGGCGTGCAGCGCGGTGTACGCAGCCCCGACAAGTGCCGCAGCCGCGGGCGCCATGGAGCCGACGGCGCTCGACCGAGACACGGCGCGCACGCTCATTCAGCAGGGCGATGAAAAGCTCAAGCGCGGTGACACGCTCGGCGCGCTCGAGGCCTACCGCCGCGGCGACTCGATCATGCGGGTGCCGACGACCGCCATCGAGGTCGCCAAGCTCGAGCTGGGCGAGGACAATCTCGTCGGCGCGCTGGAGGCATTTCGACGCGCGGCGAATCATCCCGTGGCGGCGCGTGAACCGGCCCCGTTTTCGCGGGCGCGTGCGGACGCCCGGGCGGTGCTCGCTGCGCTCGATGCGCGGATCCCGCGGCTCACGATCGAGCTCAGCGGAGCCGCGTTCGACGTGGAACCGACGATCTCTCTCGACGGCGAGCCAAGCGACAAAACTCGCGAAATCGCCGTGAATCCTGGCGATCACGTCATCATCGTGACGGCGCCTGGCTACACAGAGGCACGCCGAACCGTACACCTCGACGAGGGCGAGCGCGCCACGGTGAGCCTCGCGCTCCGGCTCATCCCCGCGTCGGGTTCCGCGCCGCTAGCCGCACCCGAAGGGACCTCGTTTTGGCCACTCGCGGTCGCCGGCTTCGCGCTCGCGGGTGCCGGCGCGATTTCTGGCGGAGTCACCGGCGGGATCTCGCTCAAGGATGCCGCGGAGCTCGAGGCCGGCTGCCCCGAATTTGCGTGCTCGACGGATTACGAGGCGACGCTAAGCCGCTCGATCACGTTGGCGCACGTAGCGACAGGGAGCTTCATCGCCGCGGGCGTCGGCGCCGTGCTCGGCATCACCGGCCTGGCCCTCTCGATCGGAGCGGAAGAAGAAGAAGAAGAAGAAGCTCCGCCGACGTCGAGCCTCACCGTCGCCCCCATGCTCGGCCTCGGCAACGGGGCCGTATTCGGCATCGCGCTCGCGTGGCGACCGACTCGCCCGCAGCGCAACTGACACAGCCACGCAAGCTCAGGCGGCGCGGCTCAGCCGTCGCGCATCACGCGTCGCGCATCACGCGTTGCACATCACGCGCTGCACATCACGCGTTGCACATCACGCGTTGCACATCACGCGTTGCGACCGATCCCGAGGTAGCGAAAACCAAGCTCGCGCAGCTCACCAGGGTCCCAGACGTTGCGGCCATCGAGGACGAGCGGCGTCTTCATCGTCTGCAACAGGCGGCGAAAATCTGGACGCCGATATTGATGCCACTCGGTCACGAGCACGAGCGCGTCGGCAGCCGATGCGGCGTCGTACATGTCCGCCGCGTACTCGAGCTTGTCACCGTAGAGCGCGCGGAGGTTGTCGAGCGCGCGTGGGTCGTGCACCACGGGTTTTGCGCCCTTTTCGAGCAAG
>SHZB01000196.1 GCA_009692485.1 Myxococcales bacterium | reverse complement strand
GTCCGCTGTTCACGCGAAAGAGCGCGCACGGTCAGGCGATCGAGCGACGTTGCTCCCGCGAACGCGCCGCGCGGAGGCTCACGTTTGTCCGAGTTCGCGCAGGACGCCGTGGGCTGCTGCGAGACCGCTCGCGACTGCCTCGAGGAAGGTGCGCGGACGGTCGGCAATAGCGTCGCCGGCGGCATACAAATATGGGCCCGCGCGTGCGACCGTGCACACGATTCCGATGCGCTCGAGCAAGCCGGGATCGGCGTCGGTCGGCCACGCGTCGCGGTCCAGCGCCGGTCCATGGAGCGAGCTGCCGATATCGAAGACGCGTCCGGCCGCGGCGATCGTGACGTCGACCTCGAGCGACGCGCGGAACGGCGGGCGCACGCGCTCGGGTGCGTCCTGACCCGCGTAACGCTCAGGCGGATCGAACACGATCCCGCCAGACGCCATCCCACCGATGGCGAGGACGAGCGCGCGCGCGTGCGCTGCCGGCCCGAGCTCGTGCTCGATGACGAACTGGCCATTTTTCCGGCACACGGCGGTGACGTACGCGCGCTCACGAGCGACGCCGAGACGCTCGAGCAATCGCCGGCGTGCCGCTTCGAAGCGCAGCCCCGGCGGCCCGCCGACCGAGCCGAGGGCCTCGCCGACGGGCACACCGACCATGCGCGAGAGCTCTTCCGCGCGCGGCTCGTTGGCACCGAGCCACGGACCGAGCAGCACCGCGTCCGGAGGACCTCCGAGCCCGGTGTTTGCGGGACGAAGCAGCTCGGCGATGCGCTCTCCGAGCCACCTAAGCCGCGCCTCGTCGTCATGTCGCGCCGCAAAATCCGCGACTCCGATGCGGTCCTCGCCGGCTAGCTTGCAGAGCTCCGCGTCGACCGCGATGAACTGAAAACCGCGAGCCTGCGCGTGGGGGTCCGCGGTCCACGAACGCGCAAGCGAGTCCGCATCCCACTCGGGTCGGGGCACGCGCGGCACCAAGATGCGCGCCCGCTCGGAGAGCGAAAGATCGAGCAGCGCACGGTCGTGCCCACGCGCGATTCGCAAACAACCGGCCTCCGTGGCGAGGCGCGTCACTTGCGCCGATGCGCCGCCAGAATGCGTGACCCCCAGTCGATGCAGCCCAAGAGCCGCGACAAACTCACCGAGCTCCGCGCTCACGGGCCGAAGGACAGGCTCGAGCCCCAGCGTGCTCGCGGCCCGGGCGATCTCTTCCCAGGGCTGGTCGTCGATCGCACCTCCCGCGAGGCTCGTCGCACCGACGCCGTCGTCAAACAGGCGCAACGACACGCCGCGACGCGCTAGCGCCCACGCGGTCGCGACACCCGCTGCGCCCGCGCCGACGACCACCGCATCGACGCGCTCAGCCACCACTCGACTCCTCCGTGCGCGGCTTCACCTCTCCGACCGCGGCGAGCACCGAGCGAGCCGGGATCCCCACTTGAGCGCGAAGACTTGCGATGGCGATCGCCTCTTGCCGCGCCTGCTCGGGACCGAGGGCGCACACGCGAGTACGCGCCTGCCGCGTGAGAAAACGCAGCGCATCGGCGATCCCGACGTGCGGGGAACTCTCGCTTTGTTCGGCCACGATCGCGCCGCACCGAAGCGCGCAACGCATGCCGCCACACGCGCCGAGGCCGAGTCGCGTCCGCCGCGCGACGCCGTCCACCGAGCGCGCGGACTCGTGCTCGAGGACGTAGCGAATCTCCGCCTCGAGCACGGGCTCGCACTCGCACACGGTCCTTGCCTCGGTGGGCCTCCGCTTCATGCGCTCGCCGATGCGCTCGGCGCGTGAGCCATGGCGGTACACGAGCCGCCGCGCTGCGACAGCGTCGATGCGGTGCTCTCTGGCGAAGCCGACCACGTCGATCTCTCGGTCACCGCCCGGCAGCGCGCGCTGGTGCGTAGTGCTGGCGACCCCGGGCCGACCGAGCGGATCGCGCACGAGCACGTCGACCATTTCTTCGGCGAAGAGCCGATAGCTCGCGAGCTTTCCGCCGATCATGGAGTGCAGCCCGCCGACGCCATCCGTCGCGCCGTGATCGACGATCGCGTGCTCGCGCGAGAGGGCGTCTTCGAGCTTGCCGTACTCGTGAATCGTCGGACGAACTCCGGCGAAGGTGCCCATGATGCGAGCCTGGCGCACCGCCGGAAATACCCGCGCGATCCCCTCCACGAGGTAGCGGACCTCTTCGCTCGTGGCCACGACGTCGTCGAGATCGCCGTAGTAGTCGTCGTCCGTCGTGCCGATGACGCTCATGTTCTGCCACGGCTCGATGAAGATGGTCCGCCCGTCGATCGTCTCGGACATGATCGCGTAGTTGGTGAGGCGGCGATCGAACACGACGTGGATCCCCTTGCCCGGACGAACGCGGGCGTGCCGCGGTGAGATGCCGCCGAGGGTCGCGGTCAGGGGCGCCCATGCCCCGGTCGCGTTCACGACGCTGGTGGTCGTGAGCCTGCCGCCTTGGCCACTGTTCGCGTCGCGATACCGCACCGCGCGAATCGCGCCTTGGTCGTGTTCGATCGTCTCGACGGTGCAACCGACGAAGAGTCGCGCGCCCCCCTCTTCGGCATCCACGGCATTCGCGACACAGAGCCGCGTGCCGTCGATCCCCCACTCGTCGAAGGTGAGTCCGCCATACAAATCCGGGCGTAATCCGGGCTCGAGCAAGCGCACCTCGTCGCCTCGCAGGCGCGTGTGAGGCTTGCCCCGCTTGAGCGGCTGGTAGCGGTCGTACGCCTCGAGGAAGGCATCCAAAAATGGGAAGAGCCATTTTTTCGAGCTTGGCACCGGCATCAAGAACGGAATGCGGAACAAGAGGTGCGGCGCGATCGCCTGAATGTGACCCGAGTCTTTGCAGGACTTGTAGGTCACGGCCGGATCGCCGGAGAGGTAGCGCGGGCCGCCGTGGATCATCCCGCTCGAGTTGCCGCTGGCGCCGAAGGCCAGATCGTTGCGCTCGAACAATGCGACGCGAAGGCCGCGCATCGTCGCATCGCGCGCCACGCCGGTGCCGTTCACGCCGCCGCCGATCACGACGAGATCGACGTCGGTGTCCTGCCCGGACCGCGTAAATCGAGGCACGCGCCCCCTATAGCAGACGGCGAACCGCGCAATTCAAGGGACCGACCGCGGCGCTGAACTTGGCCCCGCCGATGCCCCCATGGCTTGGGTAGCGCCATGGCGACCATGCCGCAGAACGTCCGCACGAGGAGCCCGCGCCCCGTCGCGAGCACCCCACCGGCGTCGGAGCGCGGCATCGATCACGCGAATCGCTGGGGGCTCACGTCCTCGGCGATCACTCCCGATGGCGTGATGCCGGAAGACGACCTCGAAGAGCCGAGCGCGACGCCACCCCCCGTGGCGATGACCCTCGCGGTGAGTACGGCGAGACCCTTCGAAGGTGCCGCGTCGCGTGCGCTCGGCGTGACTTCGTTCGAGCCCTCGAGTTCCGTCGGGCCGACCGAATCCGAGGCGGTGAGCGCGCGGGCTCCTCGGCGGCTCCCGTCGCGCTCGAACTCGCTCTTGGCCTCGTGCGGCGTCCTCGCGTTGGCGGTCGTCGGGTGGGCCGCGTGGCGTCACGCGCCAAAAGCCGCGGCTCGAAGCGCCCCAGCCCTCGCTCTTGTGACACGCACACACGAAGCGCTCGCCGGAAGCCCGACAATCGCAGCTCGTTCGAGCAGCATGCCCGAGAAGCCACACGGCGAAGGGACCGGCGACACCGCGAACGACACGGACCGCAACGCCGCGAACGGCACCGCAAACGGCAGCGCGAACGACACCGACAGCAACACCGCGAGCGAGCCCGCGAACGGCAGCGCGAACGGCAGCGCGAACGGCAGCGCGAACGACACCGACAGCAACGCCACGCGTCTCGACCGCTCGGGCCACGTCTCCATCGACGGCGGCGTGCTCGTGTTTCCGACGACGTTTCGCGGGCGGGGCGACACCTTCGATCTCGTGGTCCATTTCCACGGCGACGTGGCGATCGTGCGCGAGAGCGTCGAGCGCGCCAGCCTCGACGCAGCCGTGGCCATCGTGAATTTCGGTATCCGCTCGGTGCCGTATCGCCACGCCTATCAGGCGTCCGGGAGGTTCGAGATCCTGCTCGAGCAGATCCGCGCGGGGGTCGAGCGCCGCGGCGTTCGCGACGCGAAGCTTGGCCGCATGGCGCTGAGCGCGTGGAGCGGCGGCTACGGCGGGGTGGAGAGCGTCCTCGAGCACCGGCGCGCACCGCACGCGGAGCTCGATCCGCTGGATGCGGTGCTGGTCTTCGACGGCATCCACGCGAGCTTCATCGACGGCGATCCGCGTCGGATCAGCGAGCTGAGTGTGCTGCCGTTCGTGCGCGCCGCGCGTGCTGCCGCCGCGGACAAGCTCTTCTTCTCGGTGACCCACAGCGAGATCGAGCCGAGCGGTTACGCGAGCACGAAGCGCTCGGCCGAGTTTCTCTTGTCGTCGCTCGGCATGGCCCCCTCGCGCAACCGTGCGCTTCACAAACCCGAGCACCTCGTCCTCGACGCGGCGGCACGCTCCATCGGGCGCACGACGGAGCTTGAGCCCGTCTCCGACACGCGCGCCGGCTCGCTGCGAGTGCAGGGATTTCTGGGGGTTTCTCCGGAGGACCACGCCGCGCACCTGATCCAGATGGCGTCGCTTGGCCTCGGCGATCTCGCCGATCGCTGGAGCCGCGCGCGAAGCCCCGGTCGCACCACGCGCAACACGAAGAGCGAAGCGCCCGTCGACGAAGCGGACGCCCTCAGTTGGCAAGCCGCGCGGTGGCGCTGAGCTTTACTCCGAGGCATTCGGGCGGCGGCACGGCGGCGGCGGCACTGCGACGCGGTGCAAGGGATGTCGTTGACTAGCGCAAGGGGATGACTGCGACGCAGTTCCGCGCGAGCATGCGGCCCCGCGATGACGAGCACGCGCCCTCCTCGAGTGATCGCCGTCGCCGGCAACATGGGCGCTGGCAAATCGAGCCTGGTCGAGTGGCTTCGGCAGCAGTTCGACATGGTGCCGTTCTTCGAGCCGCACGAAGAGAACCCGTACCTCGCGGACTTCTACGGCGACATGACGAGGTGGGGCTACGCATCGCAGCTGTGGTTTCTGATCCGGCGCTTTCAGATCCATCGCGCGATCGACAGCCGCTCGCGGCGTGAGCTGCGTCCCATCGTTCAGGATCGCACGATCTACGAGGACGCGGAGGTCTTCGCTGCCCATTTGCACGACGCGGGCCACATCGACGAGCGCGACTGGACGACCTACCAAGAGATGTACGCGACGCTCATCCGTGAGGTGCGTCCGCCGGACCTGATGATCTATCTGCGCTGTCCGCTAAAGTCCTTGACCCGTCGCATCAAGAAACGCGGGCGAAGCTTCGAGAAGGGCGTCCCGCGAAGCTACCTCCTGTCGCTCGAGAAGCTCTACGAAGCGTGGTTTCTTCGCTACGCCGCATCGCCGAAGCTCGTCATCGAGACGGACCGACTCGACTACGTCGAGCGCATCTTCGACCGGCTCGAGCTGATCCAGGAGATCGAGCGCCACGCGAAGATCGAGAAGAAGGCGCGCTGACGAGCCAGGCGGGCTCAAGCTCATTCAAGGCCTCCCGGCGAAACACCACCGCGCGAAACACCACCGCGCGAAACACCACCGCGCGAAACACCACCGCGCGAAACACCACCGCGCGAAACATGTAGTCGATCGACTACATTCGCGATAAGGAGGCGCTCGTAGTCAACCGACTACATGTGCCTCGATTCACGAGAATCGAGGACCAGATAATTCGAATTACCAAGTCAATGACCTCGAAACCGCGGGGCATTGCGGTGCCCTCGCCCAGTCGGGGGCCTCAGAGTACCCGCAGGTTCGATGGATTCGGTGCACCGGGAGAAGTGACGAAGATGTGTGGCAACCCTCGCGATCGTTTTCAAGAGCTGGTCGGGCGCCCGCCTGAAGAGGCGAAGTTTTTTTGGACCGGCGGACCCGTGCAGGTGGCCGAGCGCACCTTCTTCGCGTCGATGTTCAGCGGCGTGACCGCCTTCGAGACCGACGAGGGACTCGTGCTCGTGGACACCGGCATGGCACGCCTCGCACCGGGGCTCGCCGCGCTCTTGCGCCAGGTCACGCCCGCGCCGGTCCACACGGTCATCTACTCGCACGGGCACGTGGACCACGCCTTCGGTCTCGCGCCGTTTCTGCTGCCCGGCCAAGCGCCGCCTCGCATCATCGGGCAGCGCCGCATGCTGGACCGCTTCGCACGCTACGACCGCACGCGCCATCACAACGCGGCCCTCAATGCGCGCCAATTCGACGGCTGCGCCAGCGCGAGCAGCGGCGAAGAGTACGACACTTTCGGCTATCCCAAGCACCCGCCGAACCTGCTCTACGACGACGCGCTCGACATCGAGGTTGGCGGCGTGCGCTTCTCGTTGCGGCACGCGCTCGGCGAGACCGACGACCACACGTGGGTGTATTGCCCCGACCGTGGCGTCCTCTGCCCGGGAGATCTCTTCATCTGGGGCGTGCCGAACGCCGGCAACCCGCAGAAGGCGCAGCGCTATCCGTGGAGCTGGGCGAAGGCGCTGTTCGACATGGTCGCGCTCGCGCCGCGGACGATCTGTCCGGGACACGGCGGGCCGGTGATCGATGACCCGGCGCTGATCGCGCGCATGCTCACAGAGACGGGAGAGTTCTTGGAGCTGATCGTCGAGCGCACGCTGCGGCTGCTCGAAAATGGTTCGCCACCGCACGTCGACGTGGTCCGCGCGATCGAGCTGCCGCAGTCCGACTCGCCGTGGCTTCAGCCCGTGTACGACGAGGCGGAGTTCATCGTGCGGACGGTGCTGCGCCATTTCGGTGGCTGGTACTCTGGACGCCCAAGTGAGCTGAAGCCGGCACCGCGAGACGCCCTCGCGCGAACCGTGGCGGAGCTCTCGGGTGGGACCGAGCGTCTGCTCGAGCGGGCCCTCGCGTTGGTCGAGTCGGGAGAGCTGAGGCTCGCGTGTCACCTCGCGGATTTCGCGCTCGAGGCCGCGCCGCAAGACCCACGCGTGATGCTCGCGGTCGCGGAGATCTATCGCCGCCGGGCGGCCGGCGAGACGAGCCTCATGGCGGTGAATCTCTATCGCTCCGCGGCGGCTTACGCGAGCGAAGGACGGCCCTTCGCGTGAGCAGCATGAAGGCGAAGATCGACGCGATGGCGAAGATCGACGCGAAGGCGAAGGCGCCCCCTCCCCGGACCTCCCCCCTGCGGGGAGAGGGAGCGATGGCGAAGATCGACGCGAAGGCGGTGCGCGTGCGTCGAACAAAGCGAGCGCCGCGCGGTCGTGACGAGGTGACGCGAGCCATCGTGCGTGCCGCCGGTGAGCTCTTTGCGACGCGCGGAACCGTGGCTGTGTCGGTGCGCGATGTGGCAGAGCGAGCCGGAGTGAATCACGGGCTCGTTCACCGGCATTTCGGCTCGAAGGCGAAGCTCGTGCGGGCGGTGATGCAGGCGCTCGGAGAAGAGCTCAGAGCTTCGAGCGCCGGGCTCGGTGGCGGGCTGCCGGCGACGTTCCTCGCGACCGCGGTGGAGAGCGCATACTGGCGTGTGCTGGCACGCGCGCTGCTCGATGGCGTGCGTCCGCGGGAGCTCCAAGACGGCTTTCCGATGGTCGAGCAACTCTCGGCGGCGATGGCGAACGCGCGCCGAGAGGGCCTCGTGCGCGACGACGTCGACGCCCAATTGCTCGTCGGCATGACGCTGGCCCTGCACCTCGGCTGGCTGGTCTTCGAGCCCTTCATCGACAGCGCGCTCGGTGTGCACCCGGGGGCGAGCGAGCGCCGCGCAGACGTGACGACCGCGTGGCTGCGGCTCCTTCGCGAGAGCGCCGGCGGGCCCACGGTGAAGCGAATGCGAACGCGCCGGTCGTAGGCTGCGGTTTCGCGCCTGCCAGGTACCGCGCGACGTTCTCGGCGCTGAAGCGAACGCGCCGGTCGTAGTCTTGCCGCGGAGTTGCTCGTGCGCTCGAGACGGCCGAGACTTGCACCGATGCGGCTCTCACGTCGAAGCTTGGGGATGCTCGGAAGCGGGCTCGCGCTCACGCTGCTCGAGTCGATCGCCTTCGCGGCTGTTGTGGACCCACGCAGCGAAGGGACCGCAGCGAAGAGACGGCGCTTGGTCGAGGCCGCACGACCAAAGCAGCCCACGGCGAAGCCGAACTCGAACCCGACTGCGACGGCGACGGCGACAGAAAAGCGCAACGCAAACCCGGCTGCGACGGCGACGGCGACAGAAAAGCGCAACGCAAACCCGGCTGCAACAACA
>SHZB01000195.1 GCA_009692485.1 Myxococcales bacterium | reverse complement strand
GTACACAGTGCCCCCGGTCGAAGCCGTCGCGGCGTACCCGCCCGCGGCATCACGAACGACCGCACCGACGGTATCGCAGCCACCGCGGATCCCCGCCACCCCGCGGATCCCCGCCACACCGCCGCCCGCCACACCGCCGCCGTCCGCCACCCCGCCGCCCGCTGAACCACCGCCGCCCGCCGCACCGCCACTCGCCACACCGCCGCCCGCCGCATCCGAGCCCGCCGCATCCGAGCCCGCCGCGCCCGCCGCGTCCGTGATCGCTGCCGCTCGCTCTCCATGCAGCTCGGCACCCGACCGCACGAGCGCGCTCGGCTCGTCGTCGAAATTCCAATACCGCATCGCAGCACCGCCGCGCCACGGCAGCGCGTCGTCCGCGAAATACCCGTCGCCACTCCCGCCGAGCTCCGCCATCGCGCGCGCATGTTTTGCCTGCGCGGCCGGCGTGGTCGGATCGTAATCCTCGAATCCGAGCCGTCGCGCGAACATCGTCGCCCCTCGGCCCACCAGCATGAGATGCGGCGTCTCCATCACGCGCGCCGCCACCAAGATGGGGTTACGCACGGCCTCGATGCACGCTACGGCACCGAAGCGACCGTCGCTCCGCATCACCGCCGCATCCATCTCCAGCGTGCGACCATCGAAGCGCAAATTCGCACCAGTCCCGGCGTTGTAGCGCGGCTCATCCTCGAGGATCCGCGTCGCCTCGAGCGCCGCCGCCATCGCGTCGCCTCCCGACTCGAGGACGTCCCGCGCCGCCGCGGCCGCACGCTCACAGCCCGCCGACGCCGCGCTCGGGGTCGCCGCGCCTCCATGCGTGAGGACCGCCCAGCCCGCTCCGCTCGCTCGCTTTGTGGTCGTCTCGCTCATGCTCGCCCGGGCGCTCTGCTACGCGCGTTCGCTCTCCGGTCGCTTCGACGTCTCGCGACCCGCGTCCACCGCGTGCGAGCGATCTTTGCCGAAGTAAATGACCTCTTTCCAGACACTCGCGGCGTCATCGGCGAACACGACGACAAGATCGAGCGGCTCGGCCTCGCTCAGCGCCTTGCGGGTCGCTGTCAGCTCGTCCACCTCGACTCGCATCTGAGCCTCCGGCATCCCCGCGCTCGCAGCGCCGGCGAGGATGAGTCGGCCTATTTCCCCGGGCGCGCGACCACGAAGATTGGTGTCGTCCTTCACGTACAAAACATCGAAGAATCCGCCCGCGATTTTGCCGAGCTCGACGAGGTCTTCATCGCGTCGATCTCCCGCTCCGCTCAGGACGCCGATCGCGCGCTTCTTTCGCATGTTGCGCACGAGCTCGCCCATCGCCTTCAGCGCCGCGGCGTTATGGCCATAGTCCACGATGACGCGGAACGGGTGCTCGTCGAAGACGTTGCAGCGACCAGGCGTGTGGAAGAACGAAGTCGTGAAGCTCCGCAGTCCCTGCCGAATGTGCTCGAGCGACACGCCGAGCGCGTAGGCCACCGCCGCTGCCGCCAACGCGTTCTCGACGTTGAACTGCGCCTTGCCCTCGAGCGTGGCGGGGATCAGGTGCGTCCAGATGAGCGGCATGTGGCGCTCGCCCTCATAGAGCGTGAGCATGTCCCCATTGACGCCCTTTTCAATCACCGCCGCCAACCCGCCAGCCTGCACGTGGTCGCGCACGAACTCGTCCTTCGGATCGCGCGAGAACCACATCACCTTCGCCTCCGATCTCGCCGCCATCCTGCGCGTGAGCGGATCGTCCGCGTTGAGCACGCTCGTGCCTTCTTCGTGCGCGACCTCGACGACCAGCTGCTTGATGAACGCCATCTCTTCCACGGTGTCGATGCCGCGCAGCCCGAGGTGATCCGCGCTCACGTTCAACACACAGCCCACGTCACAGCGGTCCCAACCGAGCCCCTCGCGTAAAATCCCGCCGCGCGCCGTCTCGAGCACGGCCGCCTCGAGCGTCGGATCGGTCAACACCACCCGCGCGCTCCACGGTCCGGTCATGTCGCCCTGCAAGACCCGCTCGCCGTCGACGTAGATCCCGTCCGTCGTGGTGAGGCCGACCCGCTTGCCGCTCATCTTCAAGATGTGCGCGACCATGCGGCAGGTCGTGGTCTTGCCGTTCGTGCCCGTGATCGCCGCGGTCGGGATCCGCGACGCCGCGCCCTTTGGAAACAACAGATCGATGACGGGAGCCGCGACGTTGCGCCCGCGGCCCACGGTCGGCGCGACGTGCATGCGAAACCCTGGCGCCGCGTTGACCTCCACGATGACGCCGCCCTTCTCACGCAGCGACTGCGAGATGTCCGGGCACACGATGTCGATCCCCGCGACGTCGAGTCCAATGACCTTCGCCGCGCGCACGGCGATCTGCGCGTTGTCCGGGTGAATGACGTCCGTGCGATCGACCGCAGTGCCGCCGGTCGAGAGGTTACCCGTCGAGCGCAACGCGAAGAGCTCTCCCATCGGCAGCACCGTGGCGAGCGTGAAATTCGCGAGCGCGAGCAGGCGCGTGGCCTGGTGATCGATGACGATGCGCGTGAGCATTTTCTCGTGCCCGACGCCCCGGCGCGGATCGGCGTTCACCCGCTCGACGAGCTGTGAAATGGTGGCGACTCCGTCACCGACGACGTGCCCCGGCACGCGCTCCGCGACCGCGACGACGCGATCACCGATCACCAGCACGCGATGGTCGTTGCCCTTGCAGAACTTCTCCACGAGCACGTAGTTGCTGAGCTCGAAGGCCTTCTCGAAGCCGTCCTTCACCGCCTCGCCATCCGCGAGATTCAGCGCGACACCGCGGCCATGCGACAAATCCATCGGCTTCACCACCACGGGAAATCCAATGCGCTCGGCGACCGCCACCGCCTCTTCCGCGGAGTGCGCGCGCTCGTGCCGCGGAGTGGGAAGGCCCGCCCGGGCGAGCAAGCTCGCGGTCAGCTCTTTGTCTTGCGCGATCTCGACGCCGATGTGACTGGTCTGGCTCGTGATGGTCGCCTGGATGCGCTTCTGATGCACGCCCCACCCGAGCTGTACGAGGCTCCGCTCGTTGAGGCGCAAGGTCGGGATCCCGCGCCGCCGCGCCTCATCCACGATGCTCCGCGTCGAAGGCCCAAGAGCCACGCGCTCGGCCAGCCGCGCAAGCTCGTCGAGCTCCGCCGGAAAGTCGAAGGCCGGGACCTTGTCCGCGAATCCTTCGGGTAAGAGGCTTTGCAAAAACTGTAGCGAGAGCTCGCACGCACGCAGCCCCACGCGCTCTTCCTCGAAGCTGACGATCACGTGGTAGACGCCCTCGCGACCCCGCACGCCGCGCGTCTTGCCGTAGGTGACGGGAGTGCCCGCCAAGCATTGAAGCTCGAGCGCCATGTGTTCGGCGATGTGCCCGAACCAGGTCCCGTCGCGCAGCCTTCGGACGAACCCGCCCGCCTCGCCGTACGAGCAGCCGTGCTCTTGCAAAGTCGGAACGGCAAGGAGCAACTGGTCCACGAAACCTGGGATCGCGTCGCTCGGGTGCTGCTCCAAAGTCTCGAGGTCGAGCAGCATCCGAACGAGCGGACGAAACCCATACGGGCTCGGCCCGCGATACACGCGCGTCTCGAGAAGTTTCATCGTCGTGCGTGCTCCACGCGGCTGCGTTTCTTCGCGCCGGATTTGGCCCCGTTCGTCCCCGCGGCTGTTGCTGCGGCTGTTGCTTCGGCTGTTGCTGCGGGTGCGGCTGTGGCTGCGGCTGTGCTTGCTGGTCGTGTTTCGGCCGCGACCGCGAGCGCGGCGACCTCGGCGATTCGCAGTGGAACGCGGCGTTCCGCGTCGTAGCCGTGCCCCTCGGTCAGCACGTGCACGGCCAACCCGAGCACGGCAGCGGCGGCTTGGCTGGCGGTCTCGTGGATGTCCGTGTGAACGAGCCCAGAGCCGTCGATCACCGTCACGGTCCCCGCTCCGATCACGCGCATGCGGTTGTTCGCGTCGAGCACGATGGCCGTGTTCTCGTCGATGCCGACGCCGATGAGGAAGGGATTCAGCGCGACGGCCGCGAACAGTCGCCCGATGCGGTGCCGCTGCGCGAAATGTTGGTCGATGACGAGCCGCTTGGTGAGCCCGAAGCCCGGCGCCATCGAGACGCTGCTTCGGCGCGGCGCGTAACCGGAACGCCCCTGCGCGATCATGTGGCTGCAGATCACGGATGCGCCCGCCGAGGTGCCCGCGACGATCATCCCCTCGCGGTGCGCGCGCCGAATCGCCGTGGCGAGCGGAGTGCCCCCCAGCAAGCTGACGATCCGGCCCTGCGCTCCGCCCGTAAAAAACGCCGCAGTCGCCCCTTCGAGCGCCGCGCCCGCACCCGCCGCCTGCGCGTCCGCACGCTCTCGGACGTGGACCGTTCGCACCTCCGCGCCCAGCTCTTCGAAGATCCCGCGATAGACGCCATCGACCTCGTCGGGGATCTGCGATCCCGCAGGAAACAGGGCGATCCGCGCGTTTTTGCCACCGGCCATGGCCACGACCTGGCTCAAGATCGCCCGGCTGCCGATCTTGTCTTCCGCGCCGCCGATCGCGATGAGCACGCCACGGCCCAGGTGCTCGCGCGCTTCTTCCACGAGCGGCCCTGAAGGCTCGCTATCTCCACGCCGTTCCGACACTGGCGGGCACCGTTAACATGGCGCCGAGGCCCCGCACATCTATGGCTGCATCGAGCCACCTGGCGGAGTAACCGTATGGCTGCATCGGGCCACCGCGCATGGCTGCATCGAGCGACCGCGCATGGCTGCATCGAGCGACCGCGCGGAGCAAACCGCGACTGGATTTCTGGCCCGAACGAGAGGACGCTCGCTGGCCATGATGCCACTCGTTCACGTCCTCTACGAAAACGAAGACTGGTTACCGCCGCTCGAAGCAGGCCTTCAGGCCGAGGGGCTCGAGTACCGCCTGCACGAGGTTTGGCGCGGCTCCGTCGAGTCCCTGCGCGCGCCCGAGCCCGGGATTTACTGGAATCGGATGAGCCCGTCGTCGCACACGCGTGGTCACCTCGAGAGCGTTGGGCTCACCGCCGAATGGCTCGCATGGCTCGAGCATCACGGTCGGCGCGTGCTCAACGGTTCGCGGGCCTTCGCGCTCGAGGTCAGCAAATTGCGGCAGGCGCTCGCGCTCAATCGCTACGGCATCGTCACGCCGCGCACCGTGCTCGCCGTCGGCAAGGATGAGATCTTGCGTGCAGCCAACACCTTCGACGGTCCCTTCATCACCAAGCACAACCAAGGCGGCAAGGGACTTGGCATTCGCTTGTTCGATTCGACTGCGTCGCTGAAAGCTTACGTCGACTCGGAGGGGTTCGATGCCGGCCCGCGCGGGCAACTCATCCTCCAGCAGTACATCGAGGCGCGTGAGCCCTTCATCACGCGGGTCGAGATCGTCGGCGATCGCTTCCTCTACGCGTTGCAAAGCGACACGTCGGGTGGCTTCGAGCTCTGTCCGGCCGACGCCTGCGAGCTCCCGGCGCAAGCGCCCGACGTGTGTCCGGCCGACGGCTCGGCCAAGTTCAAGCTCGCGCCCATTTCGGCGGATGATCCGCTCGTGCGGCAGTATCTCGCGCTCACGAAGGGCGAGGGCATCGATCTCGCCGGCATCGAGTTCGTCGAAGATCGTCACGGCGTTCGCTACACCTACGACATCAACGGCACGACCAATTACAACAGCGCCGTGGGTAGAGCCGCGGGCATCGACGGCATGCGCGAGGCAGCGCGCTATCTCAAACGCATCGCCGCTGCGAGCCACCCAACAGAGCTGCGGGACCTGCCTCAAACAGCGTCTTGAAGATGCGCCTTGAAGCTGCGCCTGCTCGCAACAACATGCTCGCAACAACGCGCTCGCAACAACGTGCTCGCAGTACTGTGCTCGCAGTACTGTCGGCTCCGCCCATCGCCGCACGGTAGCGTCGCGCGCCGGTGTTCCCCGTAGCGCGCATCCACGATGGCCACGTCTGCCCCATCCACGGCGGAGGACCCGTCGAGCCGCCGGGCAGCGCGACCGTGCTCGTGAACCAACTCCCCGCCGTGAGCGTCACCGACCGGTGCACGTGCACCGGAGCGGCCGACTTCATCGTGACCGGCGCCTCGACCGTGTGGCGACAACAGCTGCGTCGAAGAGTCCGTGAGCTGCCTCATCGGCTACCCCGCGACCGAGGAGCACATGCTCTTGTGCAATCTCATCGTCGGCAAGGCCCTTCCCAACGACGCCGCGGATCTTGCCAACAAGAAGATCATCGCGGTCGCTGCCCTCATGAGCGCGGCGCACTCTTGCGAGTGACGCGACCCGTTCGACTCAACTTTTCAACTGATTCTTCCGACTGACCAGCAGAGCAGGAGCGACGAACATGGCCAACTGGAAGCTGAAAGACCTACGCGATGACCGCCGGCGGA
This sequence comes from Myxococcales bacterium, assembly GCA_009692485.1. Taxonomy (GTDB): domain Bacteria; phylum Myxococcota_A; class Polyangia; order Polyangiales; family Polyangiaceae; genus SYFR01. Next base: position 1,940 of record SHZB01000195.1, on the reverse strand, counting down.
CATTCCTCAAGATGTGCGGAGTTGCGGCGGCGGCCGTGGGCATCGACCGAAGTCGTATGCTCAATTTCCTTGCCGACGAGGGTGGCAGCGGGCTCGCCGAGGCAGCGATCTCGAGCTACGGCCGCACGCTGATCGTGCCCGCGGCAAACGGCGTTCAGGCGTGGTTTCAAGAGCTCTGGCCGCTGCCGGACGTCGCGCTGAAGGGGCTCGCGAAAGCCAGCATCCCGTCTGGCAACATTCCCGGCCAAGGAAGCATCGGGAATTACGGTGCGGTCACTAGCTATCTCTATACGGCAGAGCGTGGATACGCGCCCGGCAACGGATATCGCGGCACCTACGTTGGCCCGTCGAATGCCAATTTGCCCGCCGGTGCGACCTACCTTCAAGGTGAGCGCGAGATGTTCTACTCGCCGGATGCGCCCTGGTTCGACCATGCGGCCGGCAAACCCAAATACGCCGTAACCGGCATCATGTGCGGAGAGGACGAGACGCACACGGAGTTTCCCACGTCTTCGACGAAGCTCTCGGGCAGCTCAGGTCTGCTCGCCGTGGCGGGCGCGCTCGCGGCGGTAGGGTCCAGCGCAATCATCCCTGTGCTCGGCATCGATCCGGTGAAATACGGCTCCGCACCCGGTGCGCCCGACGTCGCCACGGTCCCGAACGCGAACGGACTCGTCGATCTCTTCAACAGCGCGGCGAGTCAGTTCACCCTCTTCAAGCAGGGCGACCAGGACCTCTTCTCGACTTACTACAAGGCCCTCGTCGGGCTGCGTCGCTCACACGGTCGCTCCTCGTGGGCTCCCGAGATGGTGACCACGAAGAACGCCGCCAAGATCATCGGCCTCAACTTCTCGACCCAGCTCACGCCGACCGCAGAAGATCTCGTGGCGTTCGGCGTCACCGACGTGCTGAACACCGTTTCGACGTCGCTGACTTTGAAGCAGCGTGAAGGGCTTGAAGCGTTTGCCCGCGCGCTCATCGTCGTGTCGAAAGCGTTCCGCCTCGGCCTCAGCAAATCGGCCATCGTGTCGCTCTCCCCGGGACCAACGAGCGAGCAGACCTTCACCGATCCGCACGTCACATTCGACAGCCAGCTGACCATGATGCAAGGGCGCAATGTGACCAAGTACCTCGGGAAGGCGCTCGATGCTTTTTACGCGGATCTCGCGACGGCAAACGATCCGGAGAGCCCGGACGAGAAGCTCGATCAGAACACGACGTTCATCGCTTACGGGGACACGCCGCACACGGCGCTCGTGGGCGCGACCTGGCCTGACGCGACACCCGATGACGCGAACTACCTCTGGGCAATGGACCCGAAGGGGATCCTCAAGAGCGGTTGGTTCGGGCAGATGTACGCGATGAAGAAGGGCGGGAAAAACGCCCAAGGCTTCAACCCCGAGACGGGTGCCGAAATCACGATGCCGACGGCCGGCTTGTCGGGTGCGGCATGCACCGCCATCGCCCACGCGATCGCCAAGGGTGACAGCAACAAGGTCAGCGAATTTGGCGGACCCACCGTCAAGGGCATGATCAACAAGGTCTGACCCGGGCCCTGGCCGGGCTCGTTGACCCAACGAGGTTCGAGCCCTTACTTCCTCAGGCTAGGACGCCGCACGCCGTAGCGCGAAGCTCACTCGCGCGAGCCTTCACACTCGCTCGAGCATTCGCACCGTGCGTGGCCGCATGCGGACTTCGAGCAGGCCGCGCTCGGACCGCGTGCTGCGTCCACTCATGACGTCGGTCCAAGTCGCGTCCACAGCGAGCATCACGCGCGCGACGACGTCGTCATCGGCTGGGTTGAGGACGAAGGCCACGCGGACATGCCCGGACTGGTCTTCGTGGACGGTCGCGAACACGCTTGCCGGAGCGCTCGCGACGCTTGGCAATTTGAGCTTTTCCATGTTTCGGGCCACACACGCATCGGCTGCCGCCGGATC
>SHZB01000194.1 GCA_009692485.1 Myxococcales bacterium | reverse complement strand
ATCGGAGCTTCGAGCTTGCTCGACGACGCCGGGTTTTGCGCCAAATTGGCGCGGCTCGAGATCCGGCTCGAGGCCCTCAGAATGACCAATTACCGCACGCTGGCCGGGGCACAGCTCGGTCACGCACCGGGGCCCGAGTCGAGCATCCTCAAGATCCGCGGCTCGGAGATCAACCAGCAGTGTTTCGAGCTCGCGATGGAGGCGATGGGACACAACTCGATGTCATGGTTCAACCCCGCAGGCACGGTGCCGGCGCGGGAGGCGTGGGTGCCACAGAGCTTCAATTACACGCGCGCGACGACCATCTACGGCGGGTCCAACGAGATCCAACGCAACATCATCGCCAAGCATTTGCTTGGGCTCTGAGACTGCCAAGTCGCAACCGCAAACATCAGCAGCCCATCGAAACTGCCAATCGAGATCGCCCATCGAAACTGCCAATCGAGATCGCCAATCGAAACTGGCAGTCGCATCCCTCATCGCCGAACCCAGAACAGCACCATGGACTTCGAGTTAAGCGCCGACCAAAAGATGATTGTCGACTCTGTCGCCTCCTTTGTAAAAAAGGAGTTGCCGCTCGAGCGAACGCGCAAGCTTCGCGACGATGAGCTTGGCTATAGCCGTGAGGTCTGGAAGCAGATGGGCGAGCTCGGCTGGCTCGGCATCATGCACCCCGAAAAGAGCGGTGGCTTCGGCGGGCGCTTCGTCGACGCGGCGCTGATGCTCGAACAATTCGGCGCGGGTCTCGTCCCGGAGCCTTATGCCGCATCCGCCGTCGTCGCGGGCAGTGCGCTCAGCCTCGCTGGCACGGACGCGCAACAAGAGCGGTATCTCGCGCCGATGATCGCGGGCGATGCGACCCTCGCATTTGCCTGGGCGGAGGCCGACGGTCGCTTCGACTTCACGCGCTCGGCCACGGTCGCCGAAGTGACGGCGGGCGGCTATCGCGTTCGCGGCAAGAAGGTCTGGGTGCTGAACGGGCACGCTGCCGACCAGCTCATCCTCACGGCGCGCACCGAGGGTCGCGATGGCGAGCGCGCGGGCATGTCGATGTTCGTGCTGGAGGCGAGCGAGGTCGTTCGCACCACGGTCAATTGCATGGATGGGCAGCGCGCCGCTACGATCGAGGTGGACTGCGAGATCCCGCGCGAGCGCTTGTTGGGCGAGGCGGGTGGGGCGGCGGACACGATCGGTCGCGTGCTCGATCTCGGCAGCGCGGCGGCGTGCGCGGAGGGTCACGGAGTGATGAAGGCGGCGCTCGCGATGACGGTCGAGTATCTCAAGACCCGCGAGCAATTTGGCGTAAAAATAGGCACTTTTCAAGTTTTGCAGCATCGCGCGGTCGACATGTTCATCGAGACGGAGCTCGCCAAGAGCGTGATGCTCCTCGCCGCGCTCGAGGTAGAGAGCCCCGTGCGGGTCGAGCGCGAGCGCAGCGTGTCCGCGGCCAAGGCGCAGCTCGCCATGAGCGGGCGCTACGTCACCCAGCAGGCCATTCAGCTCCACGGAGGCATCGGCATCACCGACGAGGCCGACATCGGTCTCTACTTCAAGCGCATGCATGTCCTCACGACGCTCTACGGTGATGAAGAGCACCACGTGCGTCGCTTCGCCGCGTTGCCAAGCTTCGCCGCGGAGAGCTAGAGTTGCGAGGCTGAGTTGCGAGGCTGAGTTGCGAGGCTGAGTTGCGAGGCTGAGTTGCGAGGCTGAGTTGCGAGGCTGAGTTGCGAGGCTGAGTTGCGAGGCAGGAGTGTCGAGGCTGAGTTGCGAGGCGGAGTTGCGGCGCGGCGACGGTGCCTCTACGGGACGCGCATGAAGTCGGCAATTCTGTGCAGCGTCGTCGTCCTGGTGAGCGGGTGTGGCGGCTCGCCCGCTCCAGCTGTGACCCCAGGTGATAGAGAGCTGGGACCGGCAGCGACGGCCGCGGCAGGCTCGAGTGCGGCGCCATCTGCCGATGCGGGCGCGGCTCCGGAGAGCGGCAAGGCTGCCTCGGAGGCTGGCGCGAGCGCGGCGGCGGAGATGGCTACGAGTTGCAGCGAAGGCTCGTCGAGCAAGCTGTGCTTGCCTCCCTCCGCGTATGCGAAGGCGCTCTGCAACGAGGACTATCCGACGCTCGCGCTCGCGATGTTTCAGAAGGGGACGCCTTGGACCCGCGGCTATTCGGTGACGCGCTCGGCCGCGTGGAATGCTTCGGGAGGTGCGTCCTCGAACGAGCCGATGGCGCTGCATGAAGAACTCATCGTGTTGCGCGAGCGTAAGAACACGACCGGCATCGAAGTGAGCGGCGCGAGCACGAGCTACGACGTCGTTCGTTGGGACGGCTCGTGCGTGACGCTTCAGTCCGGGGAGTTCGTGTTCGCTCGTCCGAGCAAGATCGCGAACGCGCCGATCGTGTTCAAGCGCCTCGAAGAGCACGTGCGCGATGCGCTCAAGGACCAGGAGGGTCTAAGGCCGACCTACCTTGCCCACCGCCGCGAGTGCAAAGGGGCGACGATGGGCGCGGTCACGAAAGAGTGCGAGAAGCTCGACGGCGCATTCAGCCGCGCGATCGCCGAGCAGGTGCGCGAGCGTGGCGGCGTTCCGACCCCGGTGAAGCTGCCGAAGCGCTGAGCGTCGGCACGCGCCGGCGAGCGTCGGCGGCCTGCGGCACGGGCGCCGGCGAGCGTCGGCGGCCTGCGGCACGGGCGCCGGTTAGCTTCGACGGCCTGCGGCACGCGTCGGCACGCGTCGGCGAGCTGCGAGTGCAAACGAGAGCGCGAGGCTGGCCGCGAGGACACCGCGCCAAGGCTGGGTGCCGGAGGTCGGCGTGCGCGCGCCGGGGCCGACCGTGCAATCGCAGCCACCGCTTGCCTCGAGCGGATCGGTGCCGGCAGCGGGCGCGAGCAATGCCGTGCAGAGCTCTACCGTCATTGGCTCTTTCGCTTTCTTGCCGGCGGTGCCTTGCGTGAGCGCGGTCTCGAGATTGCCCGTGTTGCGGTTGTCGTGGTGGTAGCTCTCCCACTCGATGATGCCGTCGGCGCGGCCCTCGGTGTGCCAGGCATAGAGCCAACCGTTGCGACTGCCGGTCACGACCTCGAGCGTGCCGTCGCCGTCGAGATCCCCGACGGCCGGCGTCGGGATGAGCCACTGCCCGGTGAACTTCGGCCAGCCCTTGGGTTCGCGGCCGCACGCGTCGATCGCATGAAGGTAATAGCCGCCCGAACCGACGACGACCTCGGGGTAATCATCGCCGTTGAGATCGACGACCGCGTGGCTGTTGAAGAAGCTGTAGTCCTCGAGCACGTAGGGCGAAGCTGGCATCATATTGCCGGTTTTTCCGCTCCAGATCGCCAAGAGATGCTCGCCCGGTGCGCTGCCGAGAGCGGCGCCGCCTTGCAGCTGAATGGCCAAGTTGAGCGAGCTGCCAGAGGCGATGACGTCGGGCTCTCCGTCCTGATCGACGTCGCCCAGCGAGGGGTGTCCGAACAACGGGAACATCGTGTTGGGACGATACGCCTGCGTCAGCTCGCCGAAGGTGCTCGACGGCGCGAGGCCGTGGCGCGTGTTTCCGGTCGCGGGATCGGTGTACGCGGGCAGCCCGTTGGCTGGCGTCTCGTTGAGCTTCGGTTGCTTGCCCGGATCGAGCGGGAGCAAGAGCGGTGAGCTTGCGTTGCCGTGGATGACGCCCGCAAGCTCGCCACCGAAGCGGCCGATCACGCCCGAGTTTGCGACGCCTTCGGCAACGAGCGGAAAGAGGTAGAACGAGGTCATCGTCACGGGCCAGTTGGTGAGCCAAGGCTTCGGGCCGGCGTTGGTGCCGCGCCCATCGATGAGATACACGGCGCCGGATTGCTCGCCCTTTCCGAGGCGCTCGTTCGAGCCGACGAGGAGCTCGGGGTAGCCGTCGTCGTTGAAGTCCGCGACTGCCGGCGTCGTGAGGATGCGGCCGCGCTTCGGCTCACCGCTGAGGGGGCCGTCGTAGTGCACGGTCACGGGCCAGCCGTCGAGCACCGCGCCGTCGCGGTCATAGACGTAGACTTTGCCGTCGAACGCCGCCTGGATGATGTCCAAATCGCCGTCCTTGTCCATGTCCGCGAGCACGGGGGAAGCGAAGGCTCCGGTGTCGATGATGTTCTGCGTGTCCATGCAGGGGCCCGCGGGCTTCGTGCCGTCCGTCGGGCAAGAGGGCACCTCCGGCATCCGCACGGGCCAGCCCGCACGCAAGCTGCCGTCGTGCTCGATGACGTAGATGTTGCCGTTGTACGAACTTGCGACGACTTCGGGTGTTCCGTCGCCGTCGAGGTCGGCGATGGCCGGCGCGTTCGAGAACGAATCACCCGCGAGGCTCGCGTCCACGGCCTTGCTCGCGTAGGCCTTCGACGCCAGGTAATTCGGCTTGCCAACGATGGGCTTCTCTAGGAGCCCGTCGACCCGCGCGCCGGTGAACGGGAAGCCAACGATGGGCTCGGGACCGTCGCCCGTGAGTTTGTACGCGAGCAGCTGTCCCCCGCTCGTCGGGTAGATGAGATCGCGCACGCCGTCGCCGTCGAGATCGGCGAGCTTCGGGCTGCCTTCACCGCTGTCGCCGACGTAGATCGGAAAGCCCTTCACGAGATCGGGATCGCTATAAACGTAATACGTGCGCCGCATCTCGCCGGGCACGTCGCCGATGGCGCCGCCGTAGTGCGCGACGGCCCGGATGCGGACCGTGATCGTGTACTTGTTTTCGCCGCGCGGACTGTCCACGTCGGGCTTGTGGGTAGGGTCGATCGTGCGGACGTCGAAGGTGGCGATCGGCCCATCCTGGCCCGTGACGACCTTTGCCGGAACGTTCTTTTCGCCCTGGATTTCCTTGAAATCCGCGTCAAGCGGCTGCACGCCCGGGGCCCACTCGACCGTGTAGTCGTAGCTCGTCGCACGCGTGGCACTGACGTGGCCCTGGATCTCTACCGGGCCGCTGATTTGGTCTTTGTAGAGGACCTCGAACCAGAACGGCCGCACCACATCGACCTCGGGTGGGATCTTGCCGTCCTTGAGGTTCTCGACGGCGCGATTCGCGTTCACGCGCCCGTAGCCGAAGCGTTGATCGAAGCCGGGCTGCGACCAGAAATAGCGGGGCGATTCTTGTCGCGACTCGGGGACGTCGATGTCGTCTGCCGTCGTCAAGAAGAGCTGCTGCGCCTCCGCTGCGGTCAACGGTGGCGTCACGCCGTACTTCAACGCCGCGCTCATCACGAGCCCGGAGATCCCGCTGAGCTGCCCGGTGGCTTCGCTCGAGCAGGCCGTGCCCGACGCGCTGAGGAAATTCTGCCCGCCGTAGTTCGTGCAGGTGTTGAACTCGAGGAAGGTCTCGGCGTTGGTGATGTCGCCGCCGGGCGAGTAGGTGATCGCGTGTACGGGCAGCGTGTGATTTGCGGTCACGGGCATGTTGTGGTGACGCGCGTTCTCGTCGGCCATGCTGGCGATCGTGAGCGTTCCGTTCGTGTACGCGTAGTCGAGGGCCTGTTGAGCGAAGCGGCTCATGTTGATCGTGCCGAGCGCGCACTGCACGACGCGGGCGCCGTTGTCGGTGGCGTAGACGACGGCCTGTCCGAAGGCGTTGGCGTCGGCGATGAAGCTGTCGCCGACCCGCATCGCGATGAAGCGGCACTTGTGGCAGCCGCCGATCCCGCCCGCTCCGTTGTTGCCCTCGCCGGTCGAGTCGTTCGCCTCGCCGGTGCCGTGGCCGTAGTGCGTGTCGTCGTACGGGTCGTTGTCGTCCTTCATGAAATCCCACCCGGAGATATCGTCGGCGTACCCGTTCTTGTCGTCGTCGATGCCGTCGGAAAAATTCTGGATGAGGTCACCCGCGTCGAGCAGACCATTCTGGTTTTTGTCACCGCGCGGGCGTCCGTCGGTTGGCGGTGGCTCGAGCGAAGCCGTGTCTTTGTAATCCGACGCGCTGAGGATCCCGTCGCCGTTGCAGTCCAAGCCGGCGAGCGCCCCAACGCCGCCGCACGCGCCGCCGGTGCTCGTCGTAGGCTTGTGGTTCGCGAGTTCACCTGGGTTGAGCCACGCGCGCTCGACCAGCTCGGACTCGTGCCATTTGATGCCGGAGTCGGTGACGGCGATGAGCACGCGGTCGTCGCCTTGCGTGAAGCGCCACGCCAGATCGATGCTCATGCCCGACACTGTTTCCTCGGGCCTGAGCGTGAGGTCGCCCGTCTGCACGGGCATGAACGAGTAGTAGTTCCACTGCCCGTTGTGATCTTTGTCGTAGCCGTAGCCCGGATCGTTCGGCCAGTTCTTCGGATCGGCCATGTCGGCCGCGGTGAAGCTCTCGCTCGGTGGCCAGACCGCGGTGGCGTCGGGTGCGATGAGCGCCGAGCTCACGAGGACGAGGGCGACGATCGAGCTGCGCGCGGCGAGCCGGCGCGATGGGGTGCGAGGTGTGAACGCGGTCATGGTGCCTCCGGGGGCGAATGGTCAGCGAGGGTCGGCGAAAGGTCGAGGATCGTCGATGTTCCGCGCGAAATAATGGTCGGCACCCTATCACGCTCCCCCGGGGATCGTTCTGCGACGCGGCGCTTGCAGCGAACTTGGATGAGGCCGGTGTTCGCGACGCGCGCGGCCCCCTCCGGGAATCGTTTGGCGACGCCGCGAACGACCGATAGCGTCCGAACCGCGATATGGAAGACAGCGATCGAGCGAACGCGGCGCTCCGGCACGTGCCCAAGGTCGATGCGCTTGCGCTGCATTCCGATCTCGCCGAGGCCCGTCGTGCGCTCGGTGAGTCGCGGCTCGTCGTGCTCGCGAGGGACGTCGCCGCGGAGGTGCGCCGAGAGGTCCTCGCGGGTGGTGTTGCGCCATCCATCGACGCCTGCGCCGAGCGTGTGAACGATCGCGTTCGCGTCCTCCTACAGCAGCGGATACGACGGGTGATCAACGCGACCGGCGTCGTCCTGCACACGAATCTCGGGCGGGCTCCGTTGTCGCGTGATGCCGTGGCTGCGACGCTGAGCGCGGCGCGCGGTTACGAGGCGCTCGAGGTCTCGCTCGCCGGCGGAAAGCGCGGAGGCCGCGGGGCCTTTGCGGAGCGCGCGTTGGCGTTGCTCACCGGTGCCGAGGCGGCGCTCGTGGTGAACAACAACGCGGCGGCGGTGCTGCTCGCGCTCGCGGGCCTCGGGCGCGGTCGTGGCGTCGTCGTGTCGCGCGGCGAGCTTGTCGAGATCGGCGGCGGCTTTCGCGTGCCGGACGTGATGGCGAGCTCCGGCGCACGACTGATCGAGGTCGGCACCACCAACCGTACCCGCATCGCCGACTACGAGCGCGCGCTCGACGAGCACGAGGACGCGGACATCCTCTTGCGCGTTCACCCCGGAAATTTCAGGCAAACGGGCTTCGTCGAGTCGGCCGAGCGGCGTGAACTCGCGCGCTTGGCGGTGGCGCGCGGCAAGCTCTTCATCGAAGATCTGGGGGGCGGCGCGCTGATCGATCTCGAGGCCTACGCGGGCCTCGCGGGCGAGCCGGTTGCGCGCGAGTGCATTCGCGAGGGCGCGATGTTGGTGTGCTTCAGCGCGGACAAAGTGCTGGGAGGCCCGCAGGCCGGCGCCATCGTGGGCCGCGGTACGCTGGTCGAAAAGTTGCGGCGCGATCCTCTGGCGCGGGCGCTTCGCTTGGGCCCGCTTCCCATGGCGGCGCTCGAGGCAACGCTCGCTTCGTATCTCGCCGGTGACTTCGAGGCGATCCCGGTCCTCGCGATGCTGCGGACGCCAGTTGCGAGCGTACACGCGCGCGTCGTCCGTTGGTGCGCGGCCCTCGCGCGAGCGGGCGTTCCGGCCGAAGCAGTGGAGGTCGACGGTCGCGTCGGGGGCGGAACCTTCGCGGACCATCCGCTCGCTTCGGTGGCGGCCGAACTCAGGGTCGCTTCGGCGGCGGAGTTCACCGAGCGACTCCGTACGGGCGAGCCCGCAGTCTTGCCGCGCATCCATGAGGGGCGCGTGTTGCTCGACGGCCGCACTGTCCTGCCGTGCGAGGACGACGAGCTCTGCGATGCGGTCGTGCGCGCGTATCGCACGTAGCCGAAGGAGAGCTTGACGCCGCGGCCCCGGTGTTTTCTAGCACGAGGCGCTTGACCGAGCTCTTCGTCATCTTCGCGATCTGTGCGCTCGGGTTCACTTGCGCCGGGGCGATTCGGTCGCACTTTCGGCAGGCGCCTCGCGCGGAGCCGGAGCTCGTCATCGCGGCCGGCGTCGTCCACGATGCAGCGCTCCGATTCCTGCGGCGCCAGGGTGTCGTCGTCGCGCTCGTAGCTTCCGTGGTCGGCGCCTCGGTGTTGCTCTGCTACGGGCTCGCGTATCAGCTCGGGTGGCTGTCCGCCGCGGCCCCACGTGCGCACGGCGTGGTCACCACCCTCGGATTTGCCGCGGGTTCGAGCGCCGCTCTCGGTGTGGCGCTCCTTG
>SHZB01000193.1 GCA_009692485.1 Myxococcales bacterium | reverse complement strand
GTGTGCGAAGCCGCGACCGTGCGCGAAGCCGCGAGCGTGTGCGAAGCCGCGAGCGTGTGCGAAGCCGCGGGCCGGGTCACGCTCCATCGCTGCGTGCGAGGCGGGAGACCACGTCGTCCACCGCGTCTTGCCAGCTGCACGGCGCACCGAGCAACGCCTCGGACCGCGAAATATCGAGCACGCTGTAGCCTGGTCGCGGCGCCGGCCGTGGGAACTCCGCGCTGGTGCACGGAAGCACGCGGCACGCCGGGTTGACGCGCCGGACGACGTGGCTGGCGAGCTCGAACCACGTGGCTTCGCCGCTGTCCGTCAGATGCAGCGTCCCGCTCGCACCCGCGCCCAGCAACCGCACGGTGCCCGCCGCGAGGGCCTCCACACTCGTCGGGCGACCGCGCTGGTCGTGCACCACGCGCAGCTCGGCGCGCTCGCGGCCTAGCGCGGCCATCGTGCGGACGAAATTCTTCCCCCACGGAGCGTAGAGCCAGCTGGTTCGCACGATGAGGTGCGGCACGTCGCACGCGCGGATGCGGCACTCACCGTCGGCCTTGCTGCGCCCATAAACATTGACGGGCAGGATGGGGTGCTCGACCGCATAGGGCGCTGTCGCACGGCCGTCGAATACGTAATCCGTGCTGAAATGCACGAGCTTCGCGTCGATGCGCGCGCAACGCTCGGCGAGCCAGCCCACGCCGACGCCATTGACCGCGAACGCGCTGGCCTCGTCGTCTTCGGCGCGATCGACATCGGCGTAGGCGGCGCAATTGATGACCACATCGAAGTCGGCGATGCGCTCGACCGTGTCACGCACCGCCAAGTCGACAGAGGGCCCGATGATGCCGTGGTCGAACGCGTCCGGGCCGGCCCCCGCGCGTGTGCTCGCACGGACATCGCTGCCCGCGTTGACGAGCGCCGCCACCATCGCGCGCCCGAGCATGCCGCCCGCGCCGATGACCAACAAGCGCACTTCTCTCAGGCCCTCTCGACCGCAACAAAGGGCGGCAAGCGCGAGCGCGCGATGTCCTGGAGCCGCGGATGCGCGCGATCTTTTTCCGACAGCCGGGGCGCCGCCGTTCCCCACGCGATCGCCAACTCAGGATCGTCCCACGCCACACCGAGCTCGCTCTCCTTGTCGTACGGACCGGTGCATTTGTAGCTGAAGATGGCCACCTCGCTCCGCACCACAAAGCCGTGTGCAAACCCCGCCGGCACGTAGAGCTGGTGGTGGTTCGTGTCGTTGAGCACCGCGCCGACCCAGCGCCCGTACGTGGGCGAGCCGACGCGCACATCGACCGCGACGTCGTAGACCTCGCCGAGCAGCGCCTGCACCAGCTTGCCTTGTCCGTTGGGATGCTGCAGATGCAGGCCGCGCAGAGTGCCCTCGGTTGAGCGCGAGACGTTGTCTTGCACGAACGCCTCGGGGATGCCGAGCGCCGAATACCGCTGGTCGTGCCAGGTCTCGAGAAAGTAACCGCGTTCGTCACCGAAGGCGCGCGGCTCGATCAACAAGACCCCCGGCAACTCGAGCGCGCGGACCTTCATAGTGTGCGTGGGCGCGCCTCGTTCGCGAGCTCGACGAGGTACTCACCGTAGTTCGTGTTCTTGAGCAACGCGGCGAGGGCGAGCAATGCACCTCGGTCGATCCAACCCGAGCGATACGCGATCTCTTCCGGGCACGCGACCTGGAGCCCCTGGCGGGTCTGAATCGTCTGGATGAAATTCGCCGCCTGCAAGAGCGCCCTGGGATTGCCTGTATCGAGCCACGCATAACCGCGCCCCATGATCTCGACCTGCAGCTCTTGGGTATCGAGGTAGCTGCGGTTCAAGTCGGTGATCTCGAGCTCACCGCGCGAAGACGGCGACAGCGCGCGCGCGCGTGCCACAACCTGGGCGTCGTAGAAATAGAGCCCGACGACCGCGTAATTCGACTTGGGCTGCCGCGGTTTTTCTTCGAGTCCGATGACCCGTCCGTCTGCGTCAAACTCGGCGACGCCGAAGTCCTGCGGGTTCTTGACGTGGTAGCCAAAGATCGTGGCGCCCTCGCTACGACCGGCCGCGCGCTGCAAGAGCTCGACGAAGCCGTGACCGTAAAAAATGTTATCGCCGAGAACGAGCGCGCAACCCTCACCGTCGATGAACGACTCGCCGATCAAGAATGCCTGCGCCAAGCCGTCGGGTTTGTGTTGCACCGCGTAGCGCAGGTCGATTCCCCACTGCGATCCGTCGCCGAGCAGCGCCTCGAACTGCGGCTGATCTTGGGGCGTCGTGATCACGAGCACGTCGCGGATCCCCGCGAGCATCAGCGTCGTGAGCGGGTAGTAGATCATCGGCTTGTCGTAGACGCTCATCAGCTGCTTGCTGACGGCGCGCGTCAGTGGATAGAGGCGCGTGCCCGAGCCGCCGGCCAGAATGATCCCCTTGGTGATCATGCGTCATCCTTCGCCGCAGCGCCGCGGCCGCCGTAGTTGTGTTCTATCCACCCGCGGTACTCGCCCGACCGCACGGCTTGCACCCACGCGTCATTGTCGAGGTACCAGCGCACGGTCTTGTGGATGCCGCTCTCGAAGGTCTCCGCCGGCTGCCAACCACAGGCGTCGCACAGCTTGCTCGCGTCGATCGCGTAACGAAGGTCGTGACCCGGGCGATCTTTCACGTAATGCATGAGACCCAAGAGCTCGTCGGGCTCGACCCCCGTCTCGGCGGCGACCACGCGGCACAGGGTCTCGACGACCGCCACGTTGGTGCGCTCGGTGTTGCCGCCGACGTTGTACGTCTCACCGTCGCGCCCTTCGTGGATGACCGCCCAGATCGCATCCGAGTGGTCGTCGACGTAGAGCCAGTCGCGCACGTTGAGCCCCTGGCCATAGATCGGCAGCGGTTTACGCTCGACAAGGTTGAGGATCATCAGCGGAATCAATTTCTCGGGAAATTGCCGCGGCCCGTAGTTGTTCGAACAGTTCGTGAGCCGCACGCGCAATCCGTAGGTCCGCGCGAAGGCTCTCACGAAATGGTCGCTCGCCGCTTTGCTCGCCGAGTAAGGGCTTGAAGGATCGTAGGGCGTCGTCTCGGTGAAAAATCCTTCCGGGCCGAGCGAGCCGTAGACCTCATCGGTGCTCACGTGATGAAACAGCCGCGCGCCCGCGTCGGGCAGCTGGCGGAACGCCTCGAGCAAGTTGAAGGTGCCGACCACGTTGGCCATCACGAAAGCACGCGGCCCCGCGATGCTGCGATCGACGTGGCTCTCGGCGGCGAAATGGATCACCAGCTCGGGCTCGTGCTCGCGAAAGAGCGTCTCTACCTGCCCCTGATCGGCGATGTCCGCGCGCACGAACCGGTAGTTCGAGAGCCCAGAGACAGCCTCGAGGCTCTTGAGGTTGGCCGCGTAGCTCAGGCAATCCACGTTGAGGAAAACGTGTTCGGGATGCCGCGGCACGAACCGGTTCAAGAAGTTCGAACCGATGAACCCGGCTCCGCCCGTGATCAGAATCTTCATGTCCGCCGGCCGCGGTCTTAGCCCCCCTCGCGCGCTCCGTCACCCGCGTTTGAACCGTACGCTTGAGCCACGAACGCAACTATCGATTCTGGGGCGCGCGTGGTGAGCCCCAAGACGAGCCGCGACGAACTCGGGCTCTCGTCGGGTGTGACGGTCGAGCAGTGTGACGCGTTGGTCGCTTGACGGCGGAGGGTGCGCGCGGAAGAACGCCGGCGATGGCGGATCCTCCCGAGCGAACGACGACTCTCCGCATCGGCATGCCGCTCGAGACGTACGTGCTCGAGGGCCTGCTCGGGCGGCCGTTCGCGACCGGCGCGTTCACCTCGCTCGTGAATCAGCTCGCGTTCGCGGCCAAGCTGGTGGCGGCGCGGGTGCGGCGCGCGGGCCTCGTCGATGTGCTCGGCGACACCGGCGCGACCAACGTCCAGGGCGAGCGCGTGCAGAAGCTCGACGAGGAGGCGAACGAGACGCTCTTTCGGGTGCTCGGCCGCCGCCACCACTGCGCCGCGGCCGCAAGCGAGGAGGACGAGACCATTCGCGTGTTGTCGAACGATCCCGCGGCGAAGTACCTCGTCGTCTTCGATCCGCTCGACGGCTCTTCGAACATCGACGTCAACATTTCGATCGGGACGATCTTCGGGATCTTGCGCCGGCCGATGCCCGCGCTGCCAGTGACAGAGGCGGATTTTCTGCGGCCAGGGCATGAGCTCATCGCCGCGGGCTACGTCATCTACGGCTCCTCGACGATGCTGGTCCTCGGGACCGAAGATGGCGTGCACGGCTTCACCTACGATCCGACCATCGGCGCGTTCTTTCTCTCGCACGAGAACATCCGCGTGCCCAAAACCGGGGAGATTTACGCGATCAACGAAGCCAACGCCGAGCTTTGGAGCCCCCCCTTGCGACGCTGGGTCCACGGCCTCAAGCAGCCGAAGGCCGATGGCTCGCGCGGCCGCACGCAGCGCTGGGTCGGCACCCTCGTCGCCGACGCCCATCGCACGCTCCTGCGCGGTGGGATCTTCGCGTACCCCGCCGATCGCGCCAGTCCGGCGGGCCGCCTGCGCCTGCTCTATGAGGCCAACCCCTTCGCGTTCCTCTTCGAAGCGGCCGGCGGCGCTGCGAGCACCGGCGAGGGACGCATCCTCGACGTCGTGCCGACCGCGCTCCACCAGCGCATCCCACTCGCGCTCGGCTCGAAGGCCGACGTCGCCGAATTCGAGAGCGCGCTCAAAAGGTAGCCGGGGAGGCACACGGCCGACGCGACCGGCACACGACCGGCAGACGCGACCAGCATATGACCGGCACGCGACCGGCATGGCCAATGGGGTCGCTGGCGCTTACAGTACGCCCGGAATTTCGGGACACTGAAGACAGCAACCATGGAAATTGAGCTCCCACCCCTCAGGATCCTCATCGTCGACGATGACCGCGCGATCTGCGACTACATGCAGACCTTGCTCGAGCGCGACGGCTACCAAGTCAAGACGCTCAGCGATCCAACGCACGTCGCCGAAGAGCTGAAGCTGCTCCAGTATCACCTGGTCATCCTCGATCTCATGATGCCCAAGCGCGATGGCCTCGAGGTCCTTCGCGACGTTCGCAAGCATGACAAGGACCTCGCGGTCGTCATCTTCACTGGCTACCCCAACCTCGACACGGCCGTCGCGGCGATGAAGCTCGACGCCGTCGACTACATCAAGAAGCCGTTCAACGTGGACGAGTTTCGCGACGTCATCTCACGCATCATGCGCAAGAAGGGTCTGAGCCTCACGCCCGAAGCCGAGCTGCACAAGACCATCGGCGAGACGGTGCGCCGCTTTCGCAAGGAGATGAACCTCACGCTCAAGCAAATGGCGCGACGCACGGGCCTGAGCGTCTCGCTCCTGTCGCAGATCGAGCGCGCCGAGACGAGCGCATCCATCTCGTCCTTGTACAAGATTTCCGCGGGGCTGCAGGTCAAGATGCGCGAGCTATTCGGGGCGTTTTGAGGCTTTTTTTGAGGTTCGTTGAGGTTTGTTGAGGGCATGAGCGAGACACCCACGATCACGGTCAAGACCTGCGCGCTCGCCGGTCTCAGCCCACTTGGGGCCTACGCGCGACTCACGAGTTACACGCCCGGACGCGGCTCGTTTCTGTTCGAGTCGCTCGACGTCGCTGGCGGTGGTGGTGCTGGTGGTGCTGGTGGTGCTGGTGCTGCTGGCGATGGCGCTGGTGGTGGTGGTGCCGCGGCTGGTGCAGGTCGAGGCGGCGCGCACGGTCGGTTTTCCGTCGTCGGGTATCGCGTGCGAACCGGCTCGATGATGCCACCGGGTGTGGACGCGATCGCGGTCTTGGCTGCCGAGGTCAAGGCCGAGGCCGAGGCCGAGTCGTTCGCCCACGCGCTCGCGCTCGGACGCGCAGGGTTTTTCTCCAGCAGCGTGCCGAGCCTGTGGAGCCGCGTTCGGCTGCACGACGACGAGGGCGCCTCGGGCATGTTCAACGACGGGGCAACCGTGGTGGTCTTCGATCACGCGGAAGACACGGTCACCGTGGCCGGTCCATCCCAGGGGCGCGTCGTCGAGCGCTGCTTGTGGGAGCTCGAGCACGGCCCCGATCCGAAGGCGATCGGCGAGGTCCCGCCCGACCTGCGACCGGCGACGCTCGGGGTAGAGCCTACCGACGAAAAGCTCAGCGCCCGGGCCTCACGGGCACGCGCCTACTTCGGCGACATCGAGAGCGTCACGCTCGCGCAGACCTTCACGAGCCCGGTGCGCGACGCGGAGCCTTTCGACTGCTACCGAGCGCTCCGCGAGCTCGGCGGCGGCGCCCACGGATACTTCATCGATTTCGGCGAGACGCCCACGCACCCGCGCACGGTCATTACCGGCACGAGCGACGTCGTTCTGTATCAGCGGCGACACGGGCACGTTGGCCCAGACCTCGAAGCCACGCTGAAAGCGACGCTTCCGTGGGCGGCGACGGTCGGCACACCGGTGGCGGACGCGGCGCGGCTCGTGCGCCAACTCGAGGACTCAAGTCGTCAGACCTGGGGCGGCAGCGTCGGATTTTACGCGCCCGGCGGCGTCGGGACCTACGTCCTCGCCGACCAGAGCATCGTGATGCAAGACGGCATTTTCTGGTGCACCGGCGGAGCACGGCTCGACCGCACCAGCGAGCCGGCGAGCGCCTCCGAACGCGCAGGTCACGACGCCGCCCGTCGACTCGCAGCGATCGCCTACGCGCAGCAAATCAGCCGTTAGTGGCAAGTCGCTCTTGGCAAGTCGCTCTTGGCAAGTCGCTCTTGGCAAGTCGCTCTTGGCCAATCGCTATTGGCCAATCGCAATAGGCAAGGCGCTATTGGCCAATCGCTATTGGCAAGGCGCTGATTGCCAATCGGTTTTGGCAAATCGCTCTTGGCAAGTCTCGGGTTTGAGGCGTGACGCGAGCGACTAGAACGCGAGCCCTGCGCGTGGATTGGCCGTCGCTGCGGCGAGCGCCGTGATCGCGCGATCGAGCTCTTCGCTGTTGGTCTCGGGCAAGACGATGAGAAATCGCACATAGAGATCACCGGGTTCTTGATCTTTGCGCTTCACGCCCTTCTGGCGAAGTCGGGCTTTCTTTCCGCTTTGCGTGTGCGGAAGGACCTTGAGCAACACGTCTCCGTAGGGCGTCGGCAAGGTCACCAGCGCCCCGTGAAATGCCTCGCCCGCAGTGATCGGCACGTCGAGGGAGAGGTCGTCGCCGTCGCGCGTGAAGTGCGGATGCGCGCGCACCTCGACCGTGAGCAGGAGATCTCCGGCTGGGCCGCCCTGCCGACCGGCACCGCCCTTGCCGGGCACGCGCACCTTGCTTCCTGCCGCGGCGCCCGCCGGAATTCGCACCGTGATGGTCTCGCCGCCGGTCGCGGGTGACAAGGACAGCGTGGTGCCGAGGACCGCGTCCACGAACTCAAGCTCCACGACGCTCGTCACGTCATAGCCGCGCGCCGCGCGTACCGGCCCGCCTCCACGCGAACGGCCGAACAAGTCGCCGAGCATGTCGCCGAGGCCACCGCTTGTGCCCGCGAAGATGTCTCCCCCGTGCATGCCGCCACCGCCGCCGAAGCCGCCCGGAAACCCGCCGCCGCGCTGCGTCGCCCGCATTCGCTCCGCGTCGAAGCCCGGCCGCAACGCGATGTCGCCGTATTCGTCGTAGCCGGCGCGCTTCTTCTCGTCCGACAACACCTCGTACGCCTCGGTGATCTTTTTGAAGCGCTCCTCGTTACTCTTGCCCGGGTTCTTGTCGGGATGAAGCTTCTGCGCGAGCCGTCGGTAGGCCTTCTTGATCTCCGGCGGCGTCGCCGTGCGCGCCACGCCAAGGACGTCGTAAAGATCCGGCACACGCGCAACCTAACCGATCGATCCTCGTGAATCGATGCCGCAAATAGGGCGATCGCAGCGAGGTCGTCGGAGCGAAAAGCGCAGCCCCGCACCCTGCTAGGACCTAGAGTCCCGCCGTCATGCTTCCGCTCCGGGATGAACTCGCGACGCGACGCCCGCCTGTCATCACCTATGCGCTCATCGCGCTGAATGTTCTCGCGTTCGTGTGGGAGAGCTCGCTGGTCGGTGTCGGCTACGAGCGCGTCGTGTTCGACTGGGGCCTCGTGCCCGCGCGGTTCATGGTCGCGCCGCTCGACGAGCTCCCGCGGGTCGTGACCAGCATGTTCATGCACGCGCCGGACAACTGGCTCCACCTCGGCGGTAACATGCTTTTTCTCTGGGTGTTCGGCGACAACGTCGAGGATGCGCTGGGGCACGGACGCTATGCGCTCTTCTATTTTCTGTCGGGTTTCGCGGCGGCGGGTGCGCAGATCAGCATCGACCCAAGCTCGGTCGTCCCGATGGTCGGCGCGTCGGGCGCGATCGCCGGAGTGTTGGCCGCCTACGGCTCGCTCTATCCACGCTCGCCGATCACGGTGCTCAACCCGGTGCTGCCCTTGTGGCTATTTTTCGGACCGGTATTCAAGCTCCCCGCGT
>SHZB01000192.1 GCA_009692485.1 Myxococcales bacterium | reverse complement strand
GCTCGCGCCCAGCTCGGCCAGCCCACGCAGAGAATTGAGCGAGCCTTCGATCGCGGAGAGGGAGGCGTCGACCAGCTTGACGATCGCGACACCGCCGTCGGTGTTGCGAGCTGCGCCTTGCAGCGATCGCCGTGTTTCCGCGGCGCGGTCGTGCTTCGTCGCGTCCTCTCGGAGGGTAGCGCTCGGTGCGGCGCTGGTGCTCACTGCAATGCTCTGAAGCGACCGCGCCTTGGGCAGCCGGCGATTCGCCTCGACGTCGTCCTGCACGAGCGCACTCGCGCGTGCAAGCTTGAGTGGACGGACCGTGCTCGGCTTGACGAAGAATCCGGTGTTGAGGGATCCCGCGGCAGACACGGACGTGGGGAGGGTTACTGCGCTCAAGGTGCGGGCTCTGGTCTTTGGTCATCGAGCGTCTTCGCCCACGGCCAAACCATGAAACCGCGCCTCGTACGCGGAACTCTTCAAGACCATCGAACGGCCGAAGATCGGAAACCTTTAGCCTGGTCGGCAAGAATTTCCGTGGTCATGGTACGGAGCCGCATGCCTTCACGAAAAAACTCCACGCCGAAGCGCCTCACCAAGCGTGAGCTCAAGGCCGAGCGGGGTGGCGGTTCCACGCCGCATGAGCATCACGATGAGCACATTCATTGTGTCGCATGCGGGGCGCATCTCGATGCCGCTCAATTCACGGAGAGCCCGGCGGCGGCGCGCTGGATCTATTGCCAGCACAAGAGCCGTTTTGCGAGCTGCACGGGCTGCGTTCCGGAGGCGCAGCGCCGCCTCGACGAGCACGACCGCACCGGCAAGAACGTGGCGACCGCGGGCGCCTGGCACTGATGAGGGCGCGCGGCACTCGAGAGGCGATGGCGCCGCTCGAGCCGAGGCGCTCCGCGTTACAGGGCCGCGTCGCGCAGCATCGTCGGCAGGGGCGAGGCGTGCGCCAGCAGGAGTGACGCGAGTACGCTGAGCGCGAGCACGGTCGCGAAAACCCGCTGCCAAATTGCCGATGGTTTCGGGGCTCCTGGCGCGAAGGCGAGCCCGAACAACAGACCCGTCGCGAGTCCGCCGAGGTGCGCGACGTTGTTGACGCTGACGCCCGGAACGATGAATCCGAAGACGACGCTGAAGGCCACCGTCTGCATGAGCCAAGTCTTCCAACGCTCGTCCTTGCGCCTCAGCAAGAAGCCGAGGACCAGGCCCATCACGCCGAAGAGCGCACCGCTCGCGCCGGCCGTCGTGCCCATTTTACCCGCGAGCGAGTGGTACACGACCGTGGCGGCGAAACCGAGCGCGCCGGTGCTCACGTAGACGATGACGAGCCTCACCGAGCCGACCGCGGGCTCTGCCAGCCGGCAAAGATGCAGGAGCCCCATCATGTTCATGAGCAAATGCAGCGCTCCAAAGTGTACGAAACACGCGGAGATCAGCCGCCAGGGCTCTTCGACGACGAGGCTCGGCACGAGGATGAGCGCGCCTTGGCCGATCGCATCGACGGCGTCGCCTCCCAAGAACAACGCGGAAATCGACGGCCCGCGCGCAAAGGACGTGAGGATTTGCGCCGAGGCCACGAGCATCGTGAGCGTGAGGATCGCTTTGGTGGCGGGCAGCGACTCGGCCGGAAATCGACCGAAGAGCGGCTCTGTGCCGGCACCGAGAATTGCGGCGCGGTGTTGAACACGCGGGGCCGGAAAAGGACGGCGCACGCGCTCGCCCGCGGGTGCGTCATCGAGCGATCGGCCGCAGCGCATGCAATTGCCGAATTCGCTGCCGTTCAGTGCGCCGCACCCTTGGCACTCGACCGTGAAACTCACCCGCGCGACCATAGCAGGGCGAGCCGCGACCCGGTCCGCTCGTGCGTGACGGCGGCGCGTTTGCGGAGGAGTTCATGTGGCGTTCTGTTGGCGTGCGGCACCGAGAGTGGTCGCGTAAGGGATGGCGGGTGGATGCGTTCAAGGCGCATGAGTACCGCCGCGCGCTCGCTCCCGGCGCAAGTGGCGCGTATCGTGCGGCTCGTGACCTTGCCTCCAAAGGCGCTTGCCGCGGTCGGCGCCGAAGTCTCCGCGGAACGAGCCAGAGAGCTAGCCGTCGAGCAGGCGTTGGCAGAGCGCGCGCGTGCGGGCGACCGGCCGGCGATCGCTGCGATCTTGCGTAAATACGGGCCCATCCTTTACCGCTCGGTGCTTCTTCCCAGACTCGGGAGCGAGGCTGCCGCCCAGGATGCGCTCGCGGATACGTACGTGCGCGTCGTCGAGCGGTTCGGACAATTCGAGTGGCGCGGCTGCGGAATTTACCCGTGGCTGCGTGTCGTTGCGCTCCGGATCGCGCTGGATGCACTGCGTGCGCGGAAGCGCGAGACCTTGTTCCTTCCCGAAGATCTCGAGCGCGCGGCCGACGCAGCCGAGCGCGATCTGGACCGCGGAATGGACGTGGAGCTGTGGGAGAAGCGTGATCGCGAAGCGGCCAAGTCGAAGCTGGAACACGCGCTCGGCCAGATCAACTCGCGCTATGCGACCGCGATTCGACTTCGCGTCCTCGAAGAAAAGAGCCGCGAGGATGCGGCGCGCGCACTGGAGGTGAGCGTCGGCACCCTCGATGTGGTGCTGCACCGCGCGCTCAAGGCGCTGAAGAAGGCGCTCGGTCATGAGGACGGCGAGCTTCTAGGAGGCACGCCATGAACGGTGAACGGAAGAATGGAAGCCCGCACCTCGAGCTGCTCACGGGGGGTCTCGGGGCGCACGACGCCGGGGCCGCTCGCGCCAAGTTCGACGCTGCCGGTGACACGGAAGATCGAGCGTTGGGCGCGGCGCTGCGGGCGGTGGCCGGCGCGGAGCTCGACGATACCGATCACGAGGCGCTGCTCAGCCTCGCGCTCGGGTCCGACGGTGTCGAGCTCGTCCTTTCTGCCGAAGAGCGTGCCCTCGCGACGTCGCTCGCGCGAGCGCTCGAGCGCGGCGAAGCACACCCGATGGCCACCCTCGCCAGTTCCCTTCGCGCTGCATGTGGCTCAGGCGTGGTCGATGCGCTCGCCAACGAGCGTCTCATTCGTCGCGCGCTGCGGGGCGTGGGCGTCGCGGACACCGGCATCGGGCTGCGCGCGGTGCTCGGCACACTCGCGGCGCTCGCGGCCGCTGTCGCCCTGGTCGTCTCGGGGCTCCCCGACGGAAGCAAGCCGATGCAAGCAAAGGGCGCCCGGGTACACGAGGGGTCAGCTCGCGACGGGCACGTGCACGATGGGCTTGTGCTGCCGCCGCGGGCGGTCTTGATCGCGCCGCGCACGACGGCCGCACTCTTCGATCCGAGCGAGCCATTTCCAGCCAAGGGCGGAGAGAGCGAGCGGATGGGAAGAATCGTGGCAGCACGCGCCGCGGACCTCCGTGCGAACCGCTTCGCTGCATGGGGAGTGCGATGAGCGGCGGCGCGCGCGAACTTGGCAAAGTGGTGTGCCGCGCCTACGACGATGCGATGCGTGCGATCAAAGCTCGGGAGGTTCTCGCATCCGCATCGACGCGTGTGAAGACGGCGCTGAGATTGAGCCTTCACCTCGTCGTTGGCGTGCTCATCGGACTCTCCGTGACCGCGTGTTGCGAGGCGCCGGAACGCGCTGGCACGATCGCGAGCGCCACCCTTGCGCCGGACTCCATCTGCGAGCGCGACACCCGGGCCGTCGATGCAGCGCTGCTTGCGTACCTGTCGAAGGCCCGGAGCGTCCACCTCGAAGCCGACCTCGCGGAGGCCGATGGTGGCAACGAGCTGGCGATCCGGGTGCTCGCGCAATTCGTCGCGGGACCGGCGCTCGGCGCGGAGCAGCCTGTGCCCGAGGTGCGCGAAGTGTTGGCCGACACGCTTGCCCGGCTCGCCGACCTGCGCGCTGCTCGCGGCGAATTCGACGCCGCCGAGGCTGAGCTGCGCCGCGGACTCGAGCTCGCGGTCGAGCGTACGCATTTTCGTGGACGGCTGATGGAAGTGCGCGGTGCCCTTGAAAAACGGCGATTCGAAGCGTTGCGGTCGAGCAAGGACGAGCGAGGCGCGCAGCTCGCCAAAGAGCGGTCGTTGGCCGCGTTGCGCGAAGCGGTCGCGATCCAGGAAGACGTGATCGCAGGCGCGGTCGGCTCGGACACAGGCGGCCGCGGCCCCTGAGCGGATCGCCTGCGCGCGCTCGCGGCCATGGTGTAGTGTTCGACGTTGGCCGATGACCATGCCGAGAGTTCCGCGCCGTATCGACAACCCCCCAAGCTCGGCTTTATCGCCACTAGAGCAACACCTCCTCGAGTCGATCGACGGAGCCCTCGACGAGAGCGAGCTCGCGTTCGTCGTCGGGGCATCGGTGGCGCAAGTTGAGAAGCTCGTGACGGGTCTCGTGACGAGTGGCTTCGTCGAGGTTACGGGTAAGGCGCTTTCCGGCGATTCGACCAGCCACGAAGCCGCGGACGGCGGCGACCTTCAGATCAGCGTGCGGGCACGCCAGCGGATCGACGCGGTGCTAGCGACGCTCGGCGAGCGAACGCACTACGAGCTGTTGGGTGTGGCTGACGACGCCACCGCCGACGAGCTGCGCGACGCATACTTCAGAGTCGCGCCAACCTTTCACCCGGATCGGTATTTCCGAAAACGACTCGGGCCGTACAAGGCGAAGATCGAGGCCGTTTTCACCGCGGTGACGAAGGCCTACGACGTTGTGCGTATCGCCGCCCGGCGCCAGCGCTACGACGCCGCTCTCAGACGGAGCGGTGTTTCACGGGCGGGCGGCGGGCAACAGTCGGCAGTCCCGCTGTCCGCTCCGCAGCTCGCTACGATGTTGCCCGCGTCGGCTCGCGACACCGCTTCGAATCGGGTGGCGAGCACGACCGCGCCGATCGCGCAGGCTCCTTCATCCACAAGAGTTGCGGTGCCCCAAGCTCGCGCCGCAATCCCGACGGCTACGCCCGCACCCCTTCTGTCTGAGGCGGCACTCCGGCAAGCTCGCCGCGATCAGCTCGCGCGCCAGCTGCTCCGCTCCTCGCCAGGCTTGCCTGCAACGACGGCGAGCCCGAGTCCGACGCGTCAGGAGTCGTCCGGGGCCGTGCCTCCGCCGGCATCGCCTCCGCGGGCATCGCCTCCGCTGGCATCGCCTCCGCGGGCATCGCCTCCGCTGGCATCGCCTCCGCTGGCATCGCCTCAGATCGTACCGCCTGCGCGCGCGACACCGCTGCGCGCCGCTCGGTCGCAGCAAGCGGTTCCGTCGCCCGCCACTTCGTCCCAACAAGCGATTCCGTCGCCGCCGTCGCTTTCCGCCGCGGCATCAGCGCCGGGGGACCTGCGGGAGCGGCGCCTTCAGCGCTATCTCGCCGCCGCCGAACAGGCTCTGCGCATGGAAGATTTCAGGGCAGCGGAGGCAGCCTTCGAGCAGGCGGCACGGGTAGCGCCGGAGCGCCCAGAGTTCGCCGATCGGGCCCGGGACGCCGCGCGCCGGAGCGGTGGTACTTGATGACCGCACGCTCGTGACGAGGCCGGCCTGGCTCAAAGATGTGGGGTCGGCGTCGATGTTGCTGGAGTCTCGGGCAGGAAGACCCTAAAAAAGAGTGCGCTCTTTATGGGCGCCCCACACAAGTGGCACGACTGGAAAAAAATGGAACGCGTCATCGGTATCGATCTTGGCACTACCAACTCTTGCGTCGCACTCATCGATGCCGACGGCACGCCGCAAGTCATCCCCAACCGCGGCGGCTACAAGACGACGCCGTCGATCGTCGCGATCACCGAGTCGGGCAAGAGGCTCGTCGGGCATATCGCCAAACGGCAGTCGATCACGAACGCCGAGAATACGGTTTACACCGCCAAGCGACTGATTGGCCGCAAGTGGGACAGCGCTCAAGTGCGCGCCGCTCGCAAGAACTCCGGCTACAACATCGTCGAGGGGCCGCACGGCGATGTTCGCATCCAAGTGCAGGACCAGCTCTACTCGGTGCCTGAAATCAGCGCGATGATCCTTCAAGAGATGAAGTTCGTCGCCGCGGAGGCGTGCCCGGGGGAAGAGCTGCTCAAAGCCGTCATCACGGTGCCCGCGTACTTCAACGACGGCCAGCGGCAGGCGACGAAAGACGCCGGTCAGATCGCCGGGCTCGACGTCATCCGCATCATCAACGAGCCGACCGCCGCGGCGCTCGCCTTCGGCTACGGCAAGGACCTCCAAAAGCTCATCGCGGTCTTCGATCTCGGCGGCGGCACCTTCGACGTGTCGATTCTCGAGATCGGTAGCGGCGGAGTATTTCGCGTCGTCGCGACCGCGGGGGACACGTTCCTGGGCGGTGAAGATTTCGACGCGCGGATCATGGACTGGCTCATCGATGATTTCCGCGCGGCGCAGGGCGCAGATTTGCGCGAGGACCGCATGGCCTTGCAGCGGCTCAAGGACGCAGCGGAGCGAGCAAAGTGTGAGCTCAGCGTCGTGACCGAGAGTGACATCAACCTTCCCTTCGTCATCTCGGTGGGCCCCTCCAACGAGCCCTTGCACCTTCAGCGCACGCTCGATCGCGCGACGGTCGAGGCACTTTGCAGTGACCTCGTGGAGCGTTGCATCGAGATCTGTCGCGGCACGCTCGTCGATGCGCGGCTGCGGGCCGACGAGCTGGACGAGGTGTTGCTGGTCGGCGGGATGACGCGCATGCCGATGGTGCAGCGGGCCGTCGCGGAGCTGTTCGGGCGCGAGCCGTCGAAGAACGTCCACCCGGACGAGGTCGTGGCGATCGGCGCGGCGATCCAAGGCCACGCGCTCATGAGCGACGAAGAGAATCTCATCCTCCTCGACGTGACTCCGCACGCGCTGGGCGTGCTCACGACGGGCAAGCACTTCGAGGAGCTCATCGCGCAGAACACGACGGTTCCGACGAGCCAAACGAAGAATTTCACGACCAGCCGCGATGCCCAGACAGCCGTGAAAATCCTCGTCATTCAGCGCGAAGCTGAGGAGCTGCAACCGCTCGGAGAGTTCATCCTCACCGGACTCCGCTCGGCGCCGAAGGGGGAGATCGAGATCGAAGTGCGTTTTTCGATCGACAGCGACGGCATCGTGTCGGTCAGCGCGAAGGACCTCGAGACCGGCATCGAGCAATCGATTCAGGTCACCGCGACGAGCGGCCTCACTGCCGAAGAGGTCCATCAGATGATGGAGAACGCCAACGAATATTTGGTCGATCGCAAGCATTCCGACGAGAGCGAAGGCGTTCGACAGCACGCAGAGAAGCTCGTGGCAGAGGTCGAGAAGCTGTTCCCGCAGGTTGAGGCAGTGGTTGCGTCCAGCGACTTTGGGCGCGAGGCGATCGCGAAGGCGCGCACCGTGCTCGAGCGCACGCGCGACGCCCTCGACCGGCGCGACGTCGATGCGATGAAAGAGACCTCCGAGTCGCTCGCGCGAACCCTTCGCATGTTCAAGGGCGTCGTGACGCGGCCGAGCTGAGTCGCGCAAGAGACGCGCAGAGAAGACCGTCAGCCATGAGCGTCGAACGCGAATCGCCGGTCTCGACGCTCGCTCTCCAGATCGCTCAGGTCGCGCTTCGCCCGGACGTCGCTGTAGCCGAGCTGGCCCAGCTGGCGGAGGTCGATCCGGCCTTCGCGATGCGCCTGCTCAGCGTCGTCAACAGCGCCGCATATGCGCTCGCGAACAAGGTCAGCGACGTGCACCAAGCGGCATCGATGTTGGGGGTCTTCGGCGTCCGCAATTTGGCGCTCGGTCTCGCGCTTTCGCAGCTCGCTCCGGGTGGGCCCGACGGCGAGCTGCTGCTGGCGAACTGCTTGCGTCGCGGCGTCGCAGCCCGGCTCATCGCCGAGCGACTCGGCATGCTCAAGATCGCCGACGAGTGCTTTACGACCGGGCTCTTCCTCGAGGCCGGACTGCTCGCGTGGGCTCGCTCCGACATGAAGGCGGCCGCCGAGGTCGCGCGCGCGCCTGCCGCGTCGCGTCCGGTCCAGGAGTCGCTGATAGGCCAGGTGCCACACCCCGCACGTGGAGCGGCGCTGGCGCGGGACTGGAACCTCGACGAGGAGATCGCTGCGGCCATTGCCGTGCACCACGACCCGCGCGCGCCCACCGGAAATCTCGCGCGCGCGGCGTGGGCCGCGGAGCGCATCGCGGGCGTCTTCGAGGGCGGCGATCCCGAGGCGGCGCTCAAGGGCGCGTTGCAAGCGGCGCAGAGCGTGGGGCTCTCGAGCAAACATCTCGCGGACATCATCGCCGAATTACCCCAGCTGGTGACCAACGTCGCCGCCGGGTTTCAGCGAGGGATCGCGGCGCAGCCCGACCTCGACGCGATGATGCGAAGCGGCAACGAGCAGCTCGTCGAGCTCAATCGTAGCTACACGGTCATCATTCGAAATCTCGAGCGCGTTCTCGGCGAAAAAGAGGAGCTCAACCGAAAGCTCGAGCGCCTCCTCGGCGAAAAAGTTGAGCTCAACCAAAAGCTCGAGACCGCGAACGAGCGCCTCGCGAAGCTGGCGCAGACCGATGGGCTCACCGGGCTTTACAACCACCGCGCGTTTCAGGACGCGTTACGTC
>SHZB01000191.1 GCA_009692485.1 Myxococcales bacterium | reverse complement strand
GATGATTGCCGATGAAGAGGACGTCGCACCCGAAGCGGCGCCGCTCTCTCGTGCTGAGCATCGCCGGCGACGCGTGCAAGTGAAGGTCGGCAGCGAGCGGCACCCAATCGATCACGCGGGCACCAAGAGCGCGCATCGGAGTCACCGACTCGCGGCCGTAACACGCTACGAAATCGTAGATGGGCAGGCACTCGAGCTCGTCGCGATCGAGGTTGAGCAAGGTGTCCGGCCACACGAAGGCGAGCTTGGTGTGCGGAAGTGAGGCGCGCAGCTGGGCAAGTGCGCCGACGCGGGTCGTGGAGTGACCGACGATGAGCACGAGGTCC
Source organism: Myxococcales bacterium (assembly GCA_009692485.1). Lineage (GTDB taxonomy): Bacteria > Myxococcota_A > Polyangia > Polyangiales > Polyangiaceae > SYFR01. The sequence continues at coordinate 8,259 of SHZB01000191.1, read as the reverse complement.
GGCCGCATGGCGAGCGCGTTCACAAGCATCGCGCGATTGCCTTTGCGAACCCAGGCCTCGACGGGCACGTAGCCGCTGAAGGTCCGGCCAAATTTGCCGAGCCGCGCAAAACCCTGCACGGACAGATCGAGATCCCACACCTCACCGCGCCATCCGAGGTCCTCGAACGCACGGTGGTACGAGCGCGGTAAATGGTACGGGAGGTCCGTCCCCACGAGCATCACCGTTCGCGCCTTCACGCGCGCGACCCTAGCGTCGCGATTGCCTCGAATCGAGAAGCAAAGATCGCGACGGCGTCTCGCTGAGCTTTCGCGAAGTCACCGAGCCGAGCCACGGCGTCGGGCCGCGTCGTGGCGCTCAAAACAGGGCGGCGGCCGTCCCGTCGGCGAACAGCCATGCGTCGCGCGGGATCGCGATGCGCCCGGCGGCGTGTACGAGGCGCCCCGAGCCCACGAGCCGGTCGCGCGCACGCTTTCGATCGAGCGGCCACGGCTCGACACCGAGCTCGGCGGCGCGTGCCTCGATGTCGACACCCTCTACGAGCCGCAGCCCCAGCATGATGCTCTCTTTGAGGCGCGTCTCGGGCGCGAGCTCTTCCGTTTCATGCGGCGAGAAATCCCGTAAGCGCGCTTTTTCTAGGTATTTCTGGGGATTCGGAGAATTGCGATAGCGAATGGCCGTGCCGTCCTCGCCTCTCGGCGAGAGCGTTCCGAAGGCGGCGCACCCGAGTCCGAGATAGTCGTGACCGCGCCAATAGCCGACGTTGTGAACCGACCTCTCACCGGGACGCGCGTAGTTCGAGATCTCGTAATGCTCGAAGCCGGCCTGCTCGAGCGCCGTGCCGACCGCGACGAAGGTGTGCGCCATCGTCTCTTCGCGCACGAGCGGCAGTCTCCCAGCGCGATGAAGCTCGCCGAAGCGCGTGTTCGCTTCGACGGTGAGCTGATAGGCCGAGAGGTGACCGAGGCCGAGCGCCGCGAGCTCGAGCGCCTCGTCGACGGCCTGCTCCGGCGTCTGGTGCGCTCGCTCATCGAAGCTCGGGGCGATGCCGATCATCAGATCCGCGCTGACCCGCGGTGCGACATTTCCGACGCGCGTTCCGAGGGCCGCACGCACCGCCGCGAGCGCGCCCTCGGGGTCGTGCAGCCTTCCGAGATGAGCGAGGCGCGTCCGGTCGAGTCCCTGCACCCCGACGCTGAATCGGTTCACCCCTTGCTCTGCGAACGCGACCGCTCGGTGGAGATCGAGCGACGATGGATTGCACTCGATCGTGATCTCGACCTCGTCACGCCCGACCCGCGCCCGCGCGAGAATTGCCTCGAGCACGCGGCCAAGCTCGCGGGGCTCCCACAACGATGGCGTCCCGCCGCCGAAGAAGACGCTTTCGAGGCGGGCGTGCTCGAGCGCCTCACCGCGGGCCTCGAGTTCGAGCAGCACGGCGTCGGCGTAACCGGAGTGATCGATCCCGTCCTCCGGCGGCTCGAACGAGGCGAAGTCACAGTAGGGGCACTTCTTCCGGCAGTACGGAAAATGGATGTACGCGCCGATCGGATGCATACTGAAGCTCGAACCGTCAGGTGCTACGGCATTGCTTACAGCGCAAGAACTAGCGTCGAAAGTTTCGGCTTATCAGCCTCTGGCCGACGTCGAGTTCGTCCATCGGGCCTACGCGTTCGCCGAGCGCGCGCACACGGGCCAGCTCCGCAAGAGCGGCGATCCGTACTTCGTCCACCCGGTGAGCGTGGCAGCCATCGTCACCGAGCTGCGGCTCGACGTCGCCAGCGTCTGCGCCGCGCTCTTGCACGATGTGCTCGAGGACTGCTCGGTGAGCGAGCGGGATCTCGAGGCGGAGTTCGGCCCCGAGGTGACCTTCCTCGTCGATGGCGTCACCAAGCTCAACCAGATCGATTTTCGCTCGAAGCAAGACCGCGTCGCCGAGAGCTTTCGCAAGATGGTCGGCGCCATGAGTCGCGACATCCGCGTCCTGGTCGTGAAGCTCTGCGACCGGCTCGACAACATGCGGACCCTCGAACACATGAGCCTCGATGGCCAGGAGCGCATCGCGCGCGAGACGATGGATATCTACGCTCCGCTCGCGAATCGCCTCGGCCTGTCAAACTTCCGTAACGAGCTGCAAGATCTGTCGTTTCGCTACCTTCAACCGGAGGGCTTCGCGACCGTCAGCCACGCGGTTGAGAAGGACGAGCCCCGGCGCCAAGCAGCGAGCGCCAAGGTTTGCCGGTTGCTCACGAACAAGCTCTCCGAGCAAGGCTTCCCGGCCCAGGTGTCCGGCCGGCAGAAGGGTCTCTATTCCATCTGGCGCAAGATGCAGGACCGGCAGTGCGGCTACGAGCAGATCTACGACCACTCGGCGTTCCGCGTCGTGGTCGAGTCCGTGGCGGATTGTTACGCGACGCTCGGGGTCGTGCACTCGATGTGGACCCCCGTGCCGGGACGCTTCAAGGACTACATCGCGCTGCCGAAGCCGAACATGTACCAGGCGCTCCACACGACCGTGTTCGGGCCCGATCGGCAACGCATCGAGGTGCAAACGCGCACTCGGGAGATGCACCAGGTGGCCGAGTACGGCATCGCCGCCCACTGGCGCTTCCGCGAGAAAATCGGCGGTGGGATCGATGCGAAAGACGCCGCGCCCTTCGCTTGGTTGCGGCAGCTCATGGATTCACAGAGCGAGTTCACAGACCCGGCCGAGTTCTTGGAGAGCCTCAAGGGCGATCTCTTTCAGGATGAGGTGTTCGTGTTCACCCCGAAAGGAGATCTGCGTACTTTCGTGCGCGGATCGACCCCGATCGATTTCGCCTTCGGCATCCACACCAACCTTGGGACGCGCTGTTCCGGGGCGCGCGTCAACGGCAGCGTCGTGCCGCTCGGCTACAAACTTCGCAACGGTGATCTCGTCGAAATCGTCACTTCGAACGAGCAGCAGCCCGTGAAAGAGTGGCTCGACTGGGCGGTCACTTCGCGGGCGCGCGGCAGGATCCGCACGCACCTGCGGCAGCTTCAGCGTGAACGTTCGATCAAGCTTGGCCGCGAGCTGCTCGAGCGCGAGCTGCACGCCGCCGGCATCAGCTTCGCCCGGCTCGAAAAGAACGCGCGCGAACTTGCGGAGCTGTGCGCGCACTTTGGCGTGAAGGGCGGTGACGAGCTCTTCGTCGGCGTGGGCTACGGACGCATCAAGCCACAGCAGATCGTCGAGGCGCTCTCGCCGAAGCAACATGAAGGAGGGCCAACGCCGCCTCCGTCCATTCGCGAGGGACGGATCGAGGCGTTCGTACGCAAGGTCACGGGCAAGAGCTCGCAAGGGATCCTGCTCAACGGGACCGACGACATGCTCGTCCGCTACACGAAGTGCTGTAACCCCTTACCGGGCGACGACATCGTCGGATTTCTCACGCGCGGCCGCGGCATCACCGTGCACCGGCGCAACTGCGAGAAGGCGTTCACCTCCGATCCCGGTCGCCGCGTCGAGGTGAAGTGGGACGCGAAGGCGAAGATCAACCGGCCTGTTCGCCTCACCGTCACGACCGCGAATCGCCCCGGGATTCTTGCGACCGTAGGCTCGACCTTTCACGCCGAGGGGATCAACATCAGCGAGGCGACGTGCCGCGCGAGCGACGATGGCCGCGCCACCAACACCTTCACGTTCTTGTGCGGGGACGTGACGCAACTCAAGGGCGTGATGCGCCGCCTGCAGAAGATCGATGGCGTGGTCGAGGTCGAGCGCGCCTAGCGCAGCGCAGCTCACCGCGCCTAGCGCAGCGCAGCTCACCGCGCCTAGCGCAGCGCAGCTCACCGCGCCTAGCGCAGCTCAGTGTGTCCGAACTTCGCGCTCCGCCGCTCAGAAAGTTCCGACGATCGTGGCGCCCTGAAATGCGGGCGCGAGCACCGGCGTGACGGCAATCGTCCGGCCGAGGCTCGAGGCGCGCGGGGGGCGGGCGTCCTTGGGTTTGCGATCTTCGAAATAATAAAAGACGAGCCCCGCCGCGGAGAGCGCCGTCAACGTGAGCCCCGTGGCCATGACCGCGACGCCCGTGTCGCGCGCGTCGAGGTTGTCCCGCAGCTGCTGGCAGGGCTGAGTGTAGTTTTCGTGGGCCTTGGACGGCTCGTCTTCAGGGCCGCAAGGGAAGCTTCCATCCGGCACGTCATTGGCTTCGCTCGCGTGGCTGAGGATCTGCTCGGACACGCTTCCGACGGCGCCGTCCGCGTTGGCCGTCACGCCGATCCCGACGATGGCGACGACGAGGCTCGCGGCGCCGGCACCCGCGATGATTTGCCCATACGTCGAGCCCTTGAACCACCGACCGAAGCTCAGCGGCGCGGGCTTGGCGTTGACCGGCGGGTCCGGAAACATCGCCATCGGCGGGGCCTCCATGCCCGGAGCGGGGACCGGAACCGTGTCCCAGCCGGACTTCGCCACCGGAGTCGGAGTCGGTCGAGTGGTTGGCGTCCAGGTGGGCGTTGGCGTTGGCGCTAGTGCGGGCGCTAGGGTCGGCGCTGGCGCGGGCGCGACCTTGGCGACCGAAGACTCGCCCGTACGAAGATTGAGCGTCACCGCCGCGCCGCTGCCCTTGTTCGCCGAGAAGCGCGCCTTCTCCACCTTGCCGTTGAAGGCTGCCGACGCTTCATGTTCGCCCGCGCGCACGAACACCGGATCGCCGAGCGGGCTCGTACCGACGATCTGGCCGTCGATTCCGACCGTGGCGCCGTCGGTGTCGACGATGAAGATCACGAAGGCCGCCTTCTTGCGCGCCTCGGAGATTCCGTCTTGCGCCGCCTTGCGTTGCTCGGCCGTCGCGCCGTCATTCTCGCGCAGGAACTGGTTGAGGTGGTTGCCGCCCTCTTCGACGTTGCCGGACTTGAGCTCGCTCTGGCCGAGATTCAAGAGCACCGCCGGATGGCGTTTCAGCGCGTACGCCTGGAGAAACGAGATGCGGGCATCGTCGAAATTGCCCGCGTCGTAGGCCGTGATCCCCTCGATGAAGCGCTCGCGGGCTTGCTGGGTCAGCTTGTCGAGCGGCTGCGCGGGCTTGTCCTCGGGCCGAGCGTGAGCCTGGGGCCGCGCGTGAGCCGAGTGTGTGAGGAGGGTGCTCGCGCCCACCAAAGCGAGCCCGAGCAGCAAAGCAATGCGAGGCGCCTTCATGATGGCGGGAAGTTAGCAGGGCTCAGCGCGTAGGACCAAGCACCTCGCGCGCGCGCCTCTGCAAAGTGCTAGCCCGCGTTTGACAGCGGGTCGAGATCCCGCCACACGTTTCCGATGGCGTCGCACGTCTCCGCCTGCGCGATCCTGCTCGCCGCGGCGCTCGCCGGCTGTACCGATCCGGGGCTCGGCGATGCCACCTCGGGTGCGGCCCCGCGCGCCTGTGTGCCCGCAGAAACGACCTGTCCGTTGGTGTTCGTCTACCCGCTTGCGGGCGGCGTCGAGTCCGTCGAGCTGCGCGGCGACTTTGCGCCGGGGGCGTGGGAAGCGGGCGTTTCGCTGCAGATCGACGGGACAGAATGGCGTGCCGAGCTCGCCGCCCCAACCGGCAAGGTCATCCGCTACAAGTTTCTCCTCAATGGCAAAGACTGGGTGACGGACCCGAAGAACCCGCACAAAGAGAGCGACGGCCTCGGCGGCGAAAACAGCGTGCGCGTCGCGGATTGCGACCACGAGGTGTGCGCTGCCGGCGTCGTGCCCGAGCCCGTGGTCGGGACCTTCGATTGGCGAAGCGCGGTCCTGTATTTCGTGTTCGTCGATCGCTTTCAAAACGGCGACCCGACGAACGACGCGGCCGTCGGGGGGGTCGAGGGTCCGGCCAATTGGCAGGGGGGCGACTGGGCCGGCGTGATCCAGAAGATCGAGGACGGCTACTTCGCGTCCCTCGGCGTCAACGCGCTCTGGCTCACCGTCCCGATGAACAACACGAACGCCGCCGGTGCGGGCCACGACGGCCACCAATACTCCGGCTACCACGGCTATTGGCCGAGCGATCTCGGCGCGCCCGAAGAGCACTTTGGCTCGCTCGCCACGCTGAAGAAGCTCGTCGATACCGCGCACGCGCACGGGCTCAAGGTGTTGTTCGATTACGCGATGAACCACGTTCACGCGGACAACCCGCTCGTGAGCCAGCACCCGGACTGGTTCTGGTCACTTGACTACGACGGAAAAACGTGCGTGTGCGGCGTCGGGTGCGACTGGAACGACGGCTACCAGCAGCGGCGATGCTGGTTCACGAGCTACTTGCCGGACTGGAATTTTCAAAATGAAGCCGCGCGCGCGTTCAGCGTCGACAACGCGATCGCATGGGCGAAGGACACCGGCGCGGACGGCTTCAGGCTGGACGCGGTCAAGCACATCGAGACCGAGTGGCTCCTCGATTTACGCAAGCGGGTGAGGGCCGAGCTCGAGCCCGCGAGCGGCGAGCACTTCTACATGGTCGGCGAGACCTTCGAGTCCGGGAACCGCGACCTCATCAAGGCCTACGTCGGGCAAGACCGCCTCGATGGGCAGTTCGACTTTCCGCTGCGAGGTCGCGTCGTCGAGACGCTGCTCAGGCGCACCGGCACGATGCACGACCTCGACGGATTCCTCGCCACCAACGATGCTTACTACCCCGGCGTGATGAGCACCTTCATCGGCAACCACGACATCTCGCGCGTGATCCACACGGCGGAGGACAAGCCGTGGGGCGCGTGGGACAACGGCGATCCTTGGGGCGCGCCGCCGCTCGTGCCGGACTACGCTGCGCCCTTCGAGCGGCTCGCGGTGGCCTTCACATTTCTGTTCACCACCAAGGGCGTACCGCTCATCTATTACGGTGACGAGATCGGCATGGCGGGCGCGGGCGATCCGGACAATCGCCGTTTCATGCAGTGGACCGGCCTGAGCGAGCCGCAGTCGTGGCTGCGCGAGGAAGTCGCCAAGCTCGGTGCGATCCGGCGGGATCATCCGGCCCTCTGGCGAGGCACGCGCACGACCCTGTCGGTGACGAACGACGCCTACGCCTACGCCATGAGCGATGGGAGGGAGACCGTGTACGTCGCGCTCAATCGCGGGGACGTGCCCAGCGCCGTCGATAAAATGCCGAAAAAAGCGCAAGATTTGCTGACCGGTGCCACCTTTGAGGGTCCTCAGTTGACGATCCCGGCGCGCCGTGCCCGCATCCTCGTCGCCGAATAGTCGAGCTTCATTCTGTAGCGATCTTGGTCCGCGCTTTGGGCCTCTGCGACAATGCCGGCGTGAACGTACGCCTTGCACACCCGCCCGCCGGGCCGACCCAATCCCAGAGACTCACGACCTGCGCCACGGCGTTTCTGACGCTTGGCGTCCTCGCGGGCATCGCCCATGGTGCGACGGGTTGTCGCGCGACCCAGTTCCCCGACGAGGGCCCAGGGCAGCCGAAAGACAGCGTCAGCGGGCTCGCGCCGCCGGGCGCAATCGGCGCGTGTCGGGAGCCGTTCTCCAAGCGACCGCCGGTCGTGAGCGCGGAGCTCTGGGAGCATCTGCGCCGCTGCAACAAGCTCACGCCCAGCCGTTATTTGCGCCTCGGCTATGGCCGCGTCGACGCGACGGATCCCGCGGCGGACCAGCGTGTGAACGGGCTCGTCGAGGCGCTTGGTCTCGGCGCCGGCGAGAAAGACGGCAACCAGCGCATGCTCGCGATGATGCGCACCGTTCAACGTGAAGCGGTCGGCCAGGAAAAGCTCGCGGCGCGGGTCGTGCGTTCGAGCGGGCGAACCCTCGCGTGCGACTACAGCTACCTGTTCAACACCACCGACAAGGCGCTACGAGCAGCGGAAGGCGGCTGCCCCGTCAAGGTGTTCGACCCTGAGCTCAAGGCCGAACGCTGCCTCTTCGACGACACGCAGAAAGAGGCGCGCTGGTTGACGAGCGCATGGAGCTGTCTCGGCTTCACGGACACGGTCGGCGAGGGTGGCTCGTGCTACCGCGCGTGCGCCTACGACGACTACTGCGCCGCCCAGGTGAGCTGCTCGGCGGCGGACTTCGATCTCGCCCTGTGCGCGCTCGGCGTCTGCGGGCCGGAAAAGGTCGACGGGATTTTATAATCCGCCGCGACCCGAGGGCGTCGCGACACTCCGGCGTGTCGACACGAAGGCGCGAGCACCATCGGCCGCATCAATCAAGGTCGGAGGCGCGCGGTCTCCTGGCTTGACTTCCTATTCGCCAAGGGAAAGCATCGCGCCCATCTATGACCGGTCGCCTTGGTGAACTCCTCGTCCGCGAAAAGCTGATCAGCC
>SHZB01000190.1 GCA_009692485.1 Myxococcales bacterium | reverse complement strand
GACGCACTGATTGGCTCGCCCCAGCTGCTGATCCTCGACGAGCCCACGGCCGGCCTCGACCCCAACCAGATCCGCGAGGTGCGAGCGCTGGTGCGTGGCCTCGCCGACGCGCACACCGTGCTGGTGTCGACCCACATTCTCTCGGAGGTCGAGATGACCTGCTCGCGCGTCCTCGTGCTCGACCGCGGGCAGCTGGTCGCGCAGGGCTCGCTCGAAGAGATCCGGCGTGCGGGGGGCCAGGGTCGCGTCGCGGTGGTCGTGCGCGGGAGCGAGCCGCGCGTGCGCGAGCTGTGCATGGCCGAGGCAGGGCACGTCGTCGAGTGCGAGGCGGTCGGCGCGGGCGGCCTGGTGCGCGTGGTCATCGCGGCACCGGAAGAAGAACTTGGCCGACAGACGGAGCGGCTCGTCACGGCGCTCGTCACAGCCGGGCTCGGAGTGCGCGAGGTGAGTCCAAGGGCGGCATCGCTCGAGCAAGTGTTCGCCGAGCTCACCCGCGACCGCACGCGCGCCACGAGAGCCGAAGACGCGGCGAGCAAGAAAAGCGAGACGGGCGCATGAGCGGATTTTGGCCGATTTTCAAGCGCGAGCTGTTCTCGTATTTCGTGACGCCGCTGGCGTGGGTCACGATGACGGCGTTCCTGCTGCTGCAGGGGCTGCACTTTTATTTGATCGTCGCGAGCTTCGCCGGCCAGGTCGATCTGAGCACCGACGCCGGACCGGTGCAGACCTTCTTTGGCCAGACAGTGCTCTTGTACCTGCCGCTCTTGTTCGTGTGCCCGGTCTTGTCGATGCGGATCTTCGCCGAAGAGCGGCGCAGCGGAACCATCGAGCCGCTGCTCACCGCTCCGGTCGGCACGGTCGGCGTGGTGCTCGGAAAATACGCCGCCGTCTTCGTCACCTACGTGGCGATGTGGGCGCCGACGGGCTTCTACATGGTGCTGCTCGCGCGCTACGGCGAGCTCGACTGGAACGTCGTGATGTCCGGGTATGCCGCGGTGCTCGCGACCGGCGCGGGCTACCTCGCGCTCGGGACGATGACGAGCGCGATGACCAAGAGCCAGCTCGCGGCGGCGATCTCGAGCGCGATGGCGATCATGGGGCTCTTCATGCTGGGGATCGGCGAGTTCATCTTCCCCGAGGGGACGCTGCGCGAGCTGTCGGGCTACGTCTCGGCGTGGGCGCAAATGAACGATTTCGCGCGCGGCATCATCGACTCGCGCCGGCTCGTGTTTGACGCCACGGTGGTGGTGTTGCCGCTCTTCATCACCGTGCGCGCGGTCGACTCGTGGAGGCTCGAGTGAGCGAAGGCCGCGCGGACCCTCCGAAGACCCCAGCGACCTCACCGCCGCAGCAGGCGCAGGAATTGCCGGAAGTGAAAACTTTGGCTGAAATTCCGGTCGATTCGCGCATGGGTGAAGGTGCGGAGCCGGACGCTTCGCACGACGCGGCGCGGGCACGGAGGGCGCACCGGCAGCTCGCCTTCTCGGATGCGATGGGGGTCGCCGCGGCCGTCGTGATCGCTCTCGTCGTCAACGTCCTTGGCGCGCGGCACTACTGGCGATGGGACGTGACGAGCGAGTCTTTGTACACGCTGAGCAAGACGACGGAGCACACGCTCGCGGGGCTCTCGGAGCCGGTCGAGATCTGGGTGCTGCTCTCGGAATCGGATCCGCAGTCGCTCACGCTGCGGCATTTGCTGGCGGCGTACAGCAGCCAATCGAGTCAGCTGCGCGTGCGCTTCGTCGATCCGGATCGAAGCCCCGCAGAGCTCTTCGCGGCGCAGCAACGCTTTGGGATCGTGGCCGGCAAGAGCGAGGGTGGCCAGGTCGTCACGGACGCCGCGATCGTCGTCGCGCGCGGAAAAAGGCGGCATTTCGTGACGTCCAGCGAGCTCGTGAGCGTCGAGCCTGGGGAAGAGTTGCGCGTGCGGCCCGAGGTCGAGCGCATGTTGACGACGGCCCTCGGCGAGGTGTTGCGAGGCGAGCCGGTCGATGTCTGCTTCACGAGCGGACACGGCGAGCCCGACCTCGACACCGGTGGTGACGACGGCCTGTTGCCGCTTCGAGGCCGGCTCGAGAAGGCCAATTTCGCCGTGCGCGCCCTGCCCTCGGCCGAGGCGCTCGAGGGTCGCGACTCGATCTCGGAGTGCGAGCTCGTCGTCATCGCCGGTCCGCGCCAGCGCCTCAGCAAGCGTGAGATCGAGCGGCTCGAGGCCTACCTCGGCAGTGGCGGGAATTTTCTGATCGCGGCGGGTCCGGTACCGGATGAGGCAGCGCGCGGCTTCGTTGGGCTGGGACTCGACCCGCTCTTGGGTGCCGCGGGGCTGATGCAGCGGCAGGACCTCGTGTTCGAGCGGGCCCCGGCGATGCGTGCGAGCGCCGCACAGGGGGAGCTGTTCTTCGTCAAGCTCGCGCCGCATCCGATCACGCTCGGGTTGGTCGCGGCCGGCGGAGAGAACGGCGTCGCGATGCTCGAGGCCAGCTCGCTCAGCGTGCTGCCGAACGCGCGCGTCGTGCCCGAGCCGCTCGCGCTCACGTCGGACGAGTCGTTCGGAATGCGCGACGTGTTTGCGTGGGCCGAGAGTGGCGCCTCGCCCGAGCCGACGGACGGCGATGTGCGCGGGCCGCTGACGCTCGCATATGCGGCCGAGCTTCCGAAGTTGAGGACGGGTGCTGAGCACGGCTCGCGGATCGTGGTGCTCGGCACGGCGAGCTTGCTGCACGGTCGCAACTGGCGCGGACGAGATCTCGCGCTCGGTGCGCTGTTCGTCGAGGGTGCCGTCTCGTGGCTCGCGGCCAAGACCGTCGTGCTCGACATCCCGGCGAAGAGCGCGCGGCTGAGCGGGCTCAAGATCACCGAGGAAGCGCTCGCGACCGTGCTCTTTGGGGTTGTCCTCGTCTTGCCGATGGCGTCGCTCTTCGCGGGCGTCTTCGTGCGTTGGCGGCGCGGCGCGAGCGAGGCGCGTGGTCGGCGCGGGCCTGCTGAGCGCCGGCCTGGCAAGCGCGAGAAACGTGACGAGCGCGAGCCTGCCAAGCGCGAGAAACGTGACGAGGAGCAGGTGTCATGACGCTCCGCCGGCACCTCACCAGCGTCGTCCTCGTCGTCGTCGCGGCGATGCTGGCGGCGTTTGCGCTATGGGACCGGCAGGCGATCTCGACGGACGAGGCCGCTGGGCGCGCCGGACACTTGTTCGAGGCGTGGCGGCCCGAAGAATTATCGGCGGTGTCGCTCACGACGCCCGATTCGCGGGTCGAGCTGGAACGAGTGTCGGAGGGGCCTGGCGAGTCGTCGTGGTTCGAGATTTCGGGACAGACGCGCGCGGCCGGCGATGAACAAAGCGTCGAGGATCTGCTGCTCACGCTCGAGTACGCGACCTTCGATCGACGCGTCGAGGGCGTGGATTCGAAGACGCTGGGGCTCGAGCCTCCGGCCTTGGTCGTGACCGTGGCGATGGGGCAGCTCCGCTATACGCTGCGCCTCGGCGGACCAGCGCCGACGCCGCTCGGAGCGCGCTACGCCGAAGTGTTGGGCGGCAGCCGTGGCGCGAAGCAATACGTCGTCGGCAAAGAGCTGGTGCGGGAGCTGACGGAAGACCCCGCCGCGCTGCGCAACAAGCGCCTGGTCCCGTACCTGTTGCCGGAGATCGAGCGCTACGAACTCGCGGGCGGGTCTTGCGCGGATGCGACCTCGAAGGCCACGGGCGAAGCCGGCGCGAGCGCCATCGACGACAAGGGCGACGAAAAGCGAAGAGGCGCGACCGGCATCGATGACAAGGGCGACGCAGAGCGAAAAGGCGCGAGCGCCATCGACGACACGGGCGACGCAGAGCGAAAAGGCGCGGCCGAAAAAGCCCAGAAAAGCGCCGGAAATCCGTGCAATTTCGTTTTACGACGGGCGGGCCTCGGCGGTCGCGCGAGCAGTGATTTGATGCTCGAGTCCTCGGTCACCGGCAGCGTGCGTGCGAGCTGGCGCGTCGTGGACGTGTTCGTCACGGCGCTGTCTCGCATCGATGCGGTGCGCTTCGTTACGGCGGGTGACGAGGGCCCTTCGCCGCGCGTGATCCGGCTCGTCCCGCGCGACCCGTCGCGACCAACCGCGGAGCTTCGGATCGGCGGAGACTGCGACGGCGGCACCGGGACCCTCGTTCGCCGCGTGGCCCCCGAGCCCGTGCTCGCGTGCGTGCCAAACAAGCTGGTAGAGATCGCCTCCGTCGCGCCGAGTCGCTTCGTCGATCGGCACCTCGTCGGCGCGCCCTCGGGCGAGATCACCGAGCTGACACTGAGCTCCGGCGGCATCGTCGTCGAGCTCGCGCGGCGTGAGCGGGGCTGGTACCTTCGCAAGCCCGAAGACCGGCAGATCGATGCGGAGCTCGGCAACGCGTTGCTCGAGCGCATGGCCGCGACCGAGGGCGAGCTCGTGCCGGAGCAGGACGTGGACGAGAGCAAGCTCGACCTCGCGACGCCGCGCGCGACCGTGCGGATTTGGGCGCTCGCCGAGCAGGCGGGTGCCAAGGAGCGGATCGAAGAGCTCGCCATCTTCGCGGAGCGTGAGGGGCGCGTTACCGTGCGTCGCGTGGCAGATGGACGCGTTGTGTCGGTGAGCGCCGACGATGCCAGCGCGTTCCTTCCGGCGCCGAGCGCGCTGCGTGGGCTCACGATCTTCGAAGGCGTGGGCAAGCAGGTGCGCGGGCTCGAGCTCGACTGCGACGGCAAGCGCCAGAAGCTGACCGCCGATGCCGCTGGGGCGTGGACGCTGCTCGAGCCGAAGGTCGGGTTGCGAGCGGATTCGGCGACCGCGGGCGAGCTTGCGCGAATGGTGCGGGAGCTGTCGGCGGTGAGATGGGAGGCCGAGCATGCGGAACCACGCCACGGGCTCGCGCAGCCACGCTGTCGCATCACGCTGCGGGTCGCCAAGGCGGGTCCGGACGGCAACGCGCTCGAGACCGGCGGCGCGGAAGATCTCGCGGAGAGCACATTGCGGCTCGGTGCCGATACGAGCGGCGGGCTGTTCGCGCAGCGCGATGGCGATGATGCGGTCTTCGTCGTGCCGCGGGCTCTCTTTGTCGCGGCCGGCGGCTGGCACCTCGACCGCGGGGCGCTGATGCTCGACGGCCCGAACACCGAGCGCGTTCGGGTCGAGCGGGGCGGGCAAACGCTCGAGCTGTTGCGCCGCGGCGAGAGCTGGATTTTGAGCGGCGGCGAGAGTGGACAGGACACGCGCAGCAAGACGCTCGGTATGCTGCTCGAGAACCTGATCGCCGAGGGCGTCGTGAGCCTCGGGCCCGCCGAGAAGGCGCACGGCTTCGAAGCCCCGACGGCCACGATCGTCTCGAAGGCGCGCGCGGGAGGGAAAGCGGTCGAGCTGTCGATCGGGGTCAGCGACGTGTGGCGTGACGAGCGGGTCTACTACGTGCGAAAGCGCGGGCTCGAGGCCACGTTTGCGGTGGGTTCGCGCCACATCAAGCCCGTCCTCGATGCGCTGTAGCCGCCGGGACAGTAGCCGCCGGGAATTGCGCTCCTCGCCGCTCTCTGTGTTAAGCGGGGCCGCGAAGCTTTGTTGGCAAGGATGCGAAAGCAAGCGAAAAAAACCGTCGTCGTGAGCGCGCCCGCCGAGACGACGCCGGCCTATCGCAAGGTGGCGGTGTTCGCCGCGGTCGGGCTCGTGATCGGGCTCGCTTGGCCAAGCCTCGCGGGGGTTCGCATCGGCCCTCAGGTGCCGGGGGCCAAGAAGGGCGAGGCGCTCGTGGCGGACGTCGATGCCGACGGCGACGCGACTACAACGAGCGGGGCGAGCCGCGCCGCGGGCGACGGCGCGACGGGTGTTGGAGCTGCGAGCGCGCGAGTTGCGGCGAGCGCGGAGCCCGGCCGAGCGGACGCGGCGCAGCTCGATGGTTCGCTCGGGGATGCGCGCGAGGATGCGGCTGCCGCGCTCGCTGTCGGGCCCGCGATCGTCGTGACGAGCGGAGTCATCACCGCGTGCCACGACGGCAAGACCCGTCTCGACGGCGACCGCTGCGGAAAGCTGCGCATCGATCGGCTGCTCGTCCCCAAGTTCGAGGCGCTTGCGAGCTGTCCGTCCGCGCTTGGCCTCGAAGCGGAGCTCGAGTTCGCTGTGGAGCTTGATTTCATCAAGCGCTCGCTGCGCGTCTCCGTCGGCGGCAAGACCAAGCTCCCGAATACGACCACCAACGGCATCACGAGCTGCCTCAGCGATTACGTTCGTGACATCGACCTGTCCAAGCTCGCCAAGGAGCACGACCGTTACCTCGTGCGTTACGGGATCGAGTTCGCCCCTGCCCGCAGCCGCGTGGCAGAGACCGCGGCGGGTGCCGACGCTGCACCAGAGCCGATCGAGCGCGATCTCGGCGTCGTCCTGTGGGACACGGCCCTCGTTCGCGACGAGCCCCGCACCGGCAAGGTCGTAGCGCGCGTGGTACGTGGCACGCGCGTCAAGATCATCGACAGCCGCAAAGAGTGGCTCGAGGTCAAGATCGGCAACAAGCAGGGCTGGATCTACCGCGCCGCGCTCGGCCGATAAGCCGCGGCACGCACTTCGATCTGCGCGCGACCCCGGGCGCGGAGCGGCTGCGTTCGACGACGCGACTAAGCCGTGGTCGAGCCGCGTAACAGAGCCGCATAACAGAGCCGCGTAACAGAGCCGCGTAACACCGATTGCCGGTCGGTTTTTCTTGGGATAACTTTCGCGCGTGAGCCTCGGCCCCGTCCGCCCTCCGCTTCTCGGTGAGCTCGAGACCGCCGTCATGAACCACCTGTGGTCGGGTGGCGAAGGCGAGGCGAAGGATGTTCACGCGGCGCTCGGCAAGCGGCGTGGCATCACGCTCAGCACCATTCAATCGACGCTCAAGCGGCTCTACGAGAAGGGCCTGCTCGCCCGTGACAAAGTCAGCCACGCCCACGTTTACCGGGCGCGCGTGAGGCGGGACGACTTCCACCGTGACCTCGTTGGCGAGCTCGTCGGCGACTTGATGCGCGGGCATGCGGACGCGGTCGTGTCGGCGTTCGTCGACATCGCGGAGCGCGCCGGCCCCAAGCAACTTGCGCGCTTGGAAGCGCTCGTTGCAGAGCGTCGCAAGCAGCTCGGTCGGGGGCGCAAATGACCCCGGCGATAGTGAGCGTGCGGCTGTTTCTGCTCCGCGTTGCCGTGCGTCGCATGCAGATCGGTCGGGGCGCTTGACCCCGGCGATGCACAGCTTGCAGCTCTTTCTGCTCGCGGCGGTGGCCTTTCTCGTGCTCGGCTCCTTCGTTGCGGCGGTGGCCGCGCGCGTCTTCGCGGCACGTCTCGCGCGATGGGAGCCGCGGGCTCGGCATGGAGCCCTCGTCCTCCTCGCCGCGCTGCCCGTGCTCACGGCGTTCAGCCTGTTGTTGTCCGCCAGCTTGCCGTCGCTGATCGCGTTGGTGCTACCCGGGCTCGACCACTGCCCGATGCACGACGACCACCACGCCCATCTTTGTTTCGTCCATCTGCCGAAGGTCGGCATCCACCTTCCGGTGCTGCTCGCGCTGGTCTTCGGCCTCAGCTACCTCGCGTTGAGAGCGATGCTCGCGCTCTCGGCCACGGTGAGAGCCATGCGCGTGCTCTCGTCTTTGAGGCGGACGGGCGAGCACCGCGACGACCTCGGGATCACCGTCGTCGAGACCCACGTGCCCATTTGTTGCGCGGCGGGACTCCTTCGTCCGCGGGTGCTGTTGTCGCGTGGCCTCCTCGAGTCTTTGGGCGACGAAGAGCGTGCCGTCGTGCTCGCCCACGAGCGTGCTCACGTGCGCCGCCGCGACGCATTCGTCGCTAGCGTCGTCCGCGCCCTCGCGGTCATCCATATGCCCAAGACCGCGCGGTGGCTCGTGCGCGAGGTGGAGATCGCCGCCGAGCAAGCGTGTGACGAAGAAGCTGCCGAGGGTGTGGGCGACCGGCTCGCAGTCGCCTCCGCGATCTTGACGGTCGAGCGTGCCGCACAGCACGCGGCAGCTCGTGAGCTCGACGGCCTCGCGGTCGGGTTTGGCGAATGCGCGGTAGAACGCCGGGTCGAGGCGCTCCTCGCCGACCCGCGCCCGCAGGTGTCGCTCGGTCCCCTCGTCATCCTGCTTGGACTCGCCGCGCTCACAGTCCTCGCCCTCGCCGGGGAGCTTCACCACCTGACCGAGTCGTTCCTTTCCGCCATCGCGCATTGAGGCGGCATGGACATCCTTCGCGTGTACCGCCGTCGTTCTCCGAAAAAACCGATCGTCGCTCGGTCTTTTGTCGCCGTCGCCGCTCGGTCTTTTCTCGGCGTCGTCCTGCTCCTCCCCTTCGCAAACTCTGCGGCAGCGCAAATTCGCGAACCCGCTTCACCGCTCACCGAAGCTGCAGTCGTCCGTCGTGCGCTGCTTCGAGCCCCGCTCACGGACACGCTCGAAGGTGAGGTCGCGATCGAAGAAGGACGCGGGCGCGCCGCGAGTGCCACTCCCAATCCGCAGCTCTCGTACCTGCGCGAGCAATCGTTCGGGACCTTCGGCACGAGCGAGGACTACCTCTCGCTGGCGCAGACGATCGACCTCGGAAATCGCCGCGGCCTTCACGGGCAAGCAGGCGAGGCGCGCGCGCGGGCGGCTCG
>SHZB01000189.1 GCA_009692485.1 Myxococcales bacterium | reverse complement strand
GGCCTTGGCGGCAGCGGTGGAACCGGCGGCGCAGGTGGCGAGGGCGGCGAGGGCGGCGAGGGCGGGACGGGTGAAAACGGTGGCGCGGGCGGCGCGGGCGGCGGCTGCCAGAATCTGCTCGCGAACAGCCTCGTGCCGCCAACATTTCTGTCCGCGACGGGGCTCTACGCGAACATCGCCAAGAAAGAGCTCGCCACCCACGCGCGCGAGTTCGCGCCGCTCTATCCGCTGTGGTCCGACGGCGCGGAGAAGTCGCGATGGGCCTATCTTCCAGAGTGCGAGCCCATCGATTCGAGCGACATCGACGACTGGGAATTTCCGGTCGGAACGCGCATGTGGAAAGAATTTCGACTGGGCGCCACGAGGCTCGAGACGCGGCTCATCCATCGCTTCGGTCCCGGCGCGAAGGACTTCATCTTTGCCGCGTATCGGTGGCTCGACGACGAGAGCGACGCGACCCTCGAGCTCGCCGGCGTCGAGGACGTGCGCGGCACCGAACACGACATCCCCAATGAGCAAGCGTGCCGCCGCTGCCACGGGCTTCACGCGGCCAACGGCGGCCTGCCATCGCGCTACCTCGGTTTCTCCGCCGTGCAGCTGAGTCACGCGGGAGCTGGCGTCACGCTCTCCGCGCTGAGTGCGATGGGCGCGCTCTCGCACCCGCCCGCCGCCGACGTGCTCGTCCCCGGGACCGAGGTCGAACGCACGGCGCTCGGATACCTGCACGCAAACTGCGGCAACTGCCACAACGGCTCACAGGACGGGCTCGTCTACCCATTCTTCGACGTTCGCGTGCGCGCGAGTGACGCGGCCGTGGCGCTGACGGGCGCATACACCACGGTCGTGAACCAGCCGACGGATCTGTTTCAGGGCTACGGTTGCAACTACCGCGTGGCCGGCGGCAGCCTGACGGACAGCTGTTTTCACCTGCGAATGGTCGAGCGCGGCACGGACGGCATCATCAACACCAAGCAAATGCCGCCGCTCGCAAGCGATCTGGTCGATCCGAGCGGGCTCGCGCTCCTCGAAGCATGGATCGCGACCCTGCCGTCGCCACCGTGAATTGAACGAGCTGGTATTGGCCAGTCACGGTTGGCTAGTCGACCGCGGGGCCATTCGCTATTGGCCATACGCTGGTGGCCATACGCTATTGGCCATACGCTGTTGGCCATTCGCTATTGGCCATACGCTGTTGGCCATTCGCTACAAGCTGCAGTCGCCCGAGCAGGCGAGCGGCACGGGATCGCCGACGGCGACGTGCACCGGCTCTAGGTAAATGGGCGCTTTCCAGCGGGAGGAGTCGAGCAAGGTGAGCTTGGGCGCGAAGCAGTCGCCGGAGGTCGCGATGGCGCGCAGCGAAAAGGATTTGTCGCTGGCGGCGTGACGCGCGAAGAGGAGCCGCTGGCGGGGCTCGTAGCCGAGGCCGTCGAGCGGGCCGTCGAGCGAGAGAGGGACGGCGGGCGCGGCGGAGAAAGAGCGTGCGGTGATCTCACCCGTGGCGACGCCGACGAACGCGATCCCTGCGCACGCGGCGAGGCCGAAGGGCACGAGCGCGTGGGTCGGAGCGCCTGTGACTGCCACCGCGACCGAAGCTACGAGCTGCCCCGTACCAGGCACGACGCTGATGAGAGTGGCCTCGCCCCCTCCGGCTGCGGGCGGCACGCTGAACAGGTGCGTGAGCGCATTCGGATCGGGCGCCCACCCGGCCGACGAGCCGCACGGAAACGCAGCGCCGACGACGACGCTCGACTGCGCCACCTTCACCGCTTGGCCCGTGACCTCGATGGGCAAGAGCGCGAGGCGGCACGCCGGACCTTCCGGAGCTTTGTAGATTGCGTGCAAGAACCCGCCGTCACCGCTGGGGTGACGTGTGCCGACGAGACCTTGCAACACGCCCGCTGCGGCCACGTCGGTGCTCTCCGGCTGCAAGACGTTGAGCGACTCGAGGTTGGCGGTGTCCAATCGCGCGACGGCGGTGCCGCTGTTGGCGGTGTCCACGAGATAGACGAGCCGCTTTCGCACCACGGACACGCGCGTGCTCGCGTTCGGGAGCAGAATGTTGTCGAGCGCGCCGAGCGTCTTCCAGCCGCCGCTCATCCAGTCGAAGCGTCGCGTCTCGAGCCGGCCGCGTTCTCCCGCAGTCACCGGCAGCGCATCGGCGAGGAAAACAAAGTACGCGTCGTTGGCGCCGTCGTACGCGAGCGCGGCGACGTTGGCGAACTCTTGGGTGAGGGTCGCGCCCGTGTTCGCATCGAGCGCATAGAGCACATTCTGTCCGAGGAAACGCCCACCGACCGCGAGCACCGTCGCGAGCGGAAGGCCGCCTCCCGCGCCCGAATCTGCGCCCACGCCACCCGTTCCGGAGCCGTTGCCGCCCGCACCACCCGCGCCACCCGCGCCAGCGCCGCTCGCCACCGTGACCGTGATCGCCACCGTGCTGGCATTGCCGTTGAGCGGACCCTCGACGACTTCGGCAAACTCGTTCACGAGCGAGCAAGCACCGAGAAGCCCGAGCCCCAAGAGCGCCGTGGCCGTTCCGTACGACGCCGTCTTCCGCGTGCGCCGCCTCATCGCTGCGCCTCGCTCGGTGAGCCGCGCTCCCACGTCTGAAACGTGTAGCCGACGCCGTTTTCTTCGTGCCGCTCCGACGCCGCCATCCGCCGCCAATCATCGCCGAGCCGCGGAAAAAAGGCATCGCAATCGAAGTGGCCCTCAACGCGCGTGAGAAAAACTCTGCCGCACTCGGGCGCCTTGAGCGCGAGCGCATAGATCTCTCCACCGCCGATGATGAAGGCCCGGTCGACGTCGTTGCGCGCGGCGAGAAGCTCTGCCGCTACGGTCACGCTCGCTGCGCGGAGGACGCCGTCGGGCAGCTCGTAGGCGTCGTTGTGGGTCACGACCACGTTGATGCGCCCTCCGAGCGGCCGAAAACGCGCGGGGATCGTCTCCCAGGTTTTTCGCCCCATGATCACGGCGTTCCGTCGCCCTCGCGGCGCCGCTTCGCTCGCGGACCCCGATGGCTGGCTCGCCGACCCGAGCGGCGCACGCGACAGCTTTGAGGGCTCCGTCGTGATGCGCTTGAAGAACGCGAGATCCCGCGGAAGCGTCCAGGGCAGCTCGCCTCGGCGGCCGATCCCGCCTTGTTCGTCCGCGGCCACCACGAGCTCCAAGAGGATGAGCGTCATACCGCGATCGGAAACTTGATGAAGGGATGGTGCTGATAGCCCTCGATGGCGACGTCGTCGAAGCGCAGCGCGTCGAAGGGTTTGTCGGCGACACGCAGGCGCGGCAAGGGCTTGGGCTCGCGTGACAGTTGCTCGCGCAGCGCATCGACGTGGTTCAGATACACGTGCGCGTCGCCGAGCGTGTGGATGAAAATGCCAGGAATAAGGCCGCAATCCTTCGCCATCATGGTCATCAGCAGCGCGTAGCTCGCGATGTTGAAGGGCACGCCGAGCGCGATGTCGGCCGAGCGTTGGTAGAGCTGGCAGTCGAGCCGCTGGTCGATGACATAGAACTGAAACAGCAAGTGGCACGGAGGCAGCCGCATCTTGTCGAGCTCGCCCACGTTCCAGGCGCTGACGATGTTGCGCCGCGAGTACGGATCGCGCTTCAGCGTGTCGAGCGCGCGGCGGATTTGATCGATCCCCTGTTGGCGGCTCGGCGATGCATCGATGGGTTGGCCGCCCCAGTTGCGCCACTGCGCGCCGTAGATCGGCCCCAGCTCGCCGTTTTCGTCGGCCCATGCGTTCCAGATCGGCGTGTGCTCGGCGAGGCCGTCGTGGATGTTGGTCGCGCCGCGCAAGAACCAGAACAGCTCGCGCGCGACCGCGTCGAAGAGGACCTTCTTGGTCGTGAGCAGCGGAAAGCCGTCGCGGAGATCGTAGCGGGTCTGCACGCCAAAGACGCTGAGCGTGCCGACGCCCGTGCGGTCCGTGCGTTCATGGCCGTCACGCAGCACGTGCTGGCAGAGCTCCAGATAGGACTTCATGGCGCGATCGTGGCGAGGCCGCTTGCGGTCAGGAGCGTGCGACTATACTCGGCGCCATGGCCGACGCGAACCGAGAGGGCCTGCCCCACGACGAGCTCGTCTTCGACTGGAACGAGTTTGGACGGAAGGGCCGCATCATCCCCAAGGGCGTCGAGTTCTTCGACGAGACGCTGCGCGACGGGTTGCAGAATCCGAGTGTCGATGACCCTGCGCTCGACAAGAAGCTCGAGCTGTTGCACGTGATGGCGGCGCTGGGCATTCACGTCGCCGATATCGGCCTGCCCGGCAGCTCGCCGCGAGCCTTCGACGACTGCCTGCGGATGTGTCGCGAGATCGTGGCAGAGCGACTTCCTTTGCGGGTCGCGTTCGCGGGTCGCACGGTGCCGTCGGACATCACGCCGATGATCGAGATTTCGCAAAGGGCAGGAATTCCTGTCGAAATCTACACGTTCATCGGGTCGAGTCCGATCCGCCAATATGCCGAAGACTGGGATCTCGACACCATCTTGCGACGCAGCGCCGAGGCCATCGACGTGGGCGTGAAGGCCGGCCTCGAGGTTGCCTACGTGACCGAGGACACGACGCGCTCGAGGCCCGAGGTCTTGGCGACGCTGTTTCGGATGGCGATCGACCACGGCGCCGCGCGCCTGTGCCTGTGCGACACCGTCGGTCACGCGACCCCCGACGGCGTGCACAATCTCATCCGCTTCACCGAGAGCGTCATCGCCGGGAGCGGCAGCAAGGTGAAGATCGACTGGCACGGCCACAACGACCGTGGGCTCGCGCTCGAGAATGCACTGTGGGCGCTCGAGTTCGGCGCGCACCGCGTGCACGGCACCGCCCTTGGCATCGGTGAGCGCGTGGGCAACGCGCAGATGGAGCTCATCTTGTTGAATCTCAAGCTGCTCGGCCTGCTCGAAGATCAGGACTTGAGTCGCCTCGTCGAATACACCGAGAAGGCCGCCAGCGCCGTCGGCTGGACGATCCCGATCAACTATCCGCTGGTCGGGCGCGACGCATTTCGCACGGCCACGGGCGTGCACGCGGCGGCGATCATCAAGGCCAAGAACAAGGGCGACGAGTGGCTCGCCGACCGCGTGTATTCGGGCGTGCCAGCGGGGATGTTCGGCCGCGAGCAAGAGATCTGCATCGGCTACATGTCGGGCGCCTCGAACGTGAACTACTGGCTGCGGAAGAATGGCATCGAGCCTGTGCCGGCGATCGTCGACGCCATCTTGAAGAAGGCCAAGGGTGAGAAGCACATCCTCTCGGACGACGAGATCCGCGCGGCGATCGCCACGGTGCCGTGACGCGGCTCGAGCGTTTCGCGGTCTGGATCTCTGCGACCGCGTGTCTGTTGTTCGCAGCGACGCTGCGCGATCTGCGCGGGCCGAGCATCGCGCGTCCACAGCTCGCGGGCGTCTCGACGGAGCCTTCCGCGAACGAGCCGCGCGGAGCATCGCTGCGCGTGACCGTGGTGCGCGAGGCCGTGGGGGCGACGGGCGCGACGACGGAGCCGGCGGTCGGCGCGAGCGTGCGACTCGTGCGCATCGACGGCCGTGGGTCGGGGGCGGTGGCGAGCGAGGCCGCGAATGGCGCGACGGACGAGCGCGGCGTGGCGACGCTCGAGCTTCGCGCTGCAGGTCGATACTGGTTGCTGGTCGCGCACGCGGGCTCGACGAGCGTGCGTCGATTCGTAGAGCTTGCCGCGGGCGAGCGCGCCGAGGAGGTCCGACTCGCTCCGGCCGCGCCGCTCGAAGTGGTCGTACTCGACGGCGCTGAGCGACCCATCGGCAACGCGCGGGTGATGGTGCACGGCGTCGAACCGCTGGCGGAGATCGCGCACACCGACGTGACGGGCTTGGCGGCGTTCGAGAGCGGAGCCGCGCCACCGTGGGCCGTCGAGATCGACGCGCAGGGTTATGGTCACAAGCTCGTGCGCGAGGTCCGTCCGGGGGACTCGCCCCTGTTTGTGAAGCTGGAGCGCAAGGGCACGCTCGTGGTTCGCGTGCGGGACGAACACGGGGCGCCGAAACCGGAGGCCGCCGTGACCGTCGCGGGCTCGGCGCTATGGCCATCACGCTCCGCCACCACGGGCGCGCTTGGCGAGGTCACGATCACGGAGCTACCGCGCGGATTCTACGACGTGCGGGCCGAGGCGGGGGAGTTCGTGAGCGAACCCGGGCGCGGGCTCTTGCTAGAACACGGGGAGCACAAAGTGCTCGAGATATCCCTGATTCATGGGCGTTTCGTGCGTGTGGTGGTCACCGATGGCGAGGGCGATCCGCCCATTTCGATCGAGGACGCAGACGTCGTGTTGGTCGAGGGTGGACTCTCCTCGTTCCCTCGATTTGGTCGCACGGATCAGCATGGTGTCGTGAGGCTCGGCCCGATCACCGACAGCGCGACGGTCTCCGCGTACCGTCTCGGCTTCGTGCCAACGAGCGCGGTCTCGGTCGAGGACGGCGTGAGCGAGATCCGCGTTTCGCTGTTGCGCGGCGCGGCGCTCGTGGGCCGCATTGTCGACGAGCGCGGATGGCCGATCGAAGGGGCGAGTCTCGAGGTCGTGGGCGCGGGTGTCGATGGCTCGCCGCTCTACGAGTCGGCGTCGCTGAGCGCATTTCGGCGCGAGCATTTCGCAGCGTCGTTGGCGGGACCGCGGGCGCTCATTCCGCGCGGGGAGCTTGGGGTCATGGGCCTCGTGCCGAACGTGCCGCTCGGCGGCTTGCTGTCGCTCTCGCCGATGCTGAGCGATGGGGCGTGGTCGAGCCGGCCCGATGGCACGTTCTTGCTCGAGCCGGTGAGCCCGGGGCGCGTGCAGCTCGTGGCGCGTCATCCGGGTTTCGTGGAGCAGACGAGCGCAGCGATCGACCTGCTTGCGGGTCGGCGCGCTCACGTAGAGATGGTGCTCGGGCGCGGAGGCTCGCTCGGCGGTCGCGTGCTGGAAGCGAGTGGACACCCCGTAGCGGGCGCGCGCATCGAGCTCGTTCCGCTCGACGGCGGGGCCGAGCGCGTGACGTACGCGGCCGAAGACGGGCGCTTCGCATTTGCGTCGGTTCCGCGGGAAATCCTGGTCACGGCGGCACGACACGAGGCCCCCGAGCACGTCGTTGCGCGCGTCGAGCTGTCGATCGCGCCGGGCGCCGAGCACGCGCTCGAGCTGGTGTTGCCGGAGCTGCGCGAGCCGGTGAGCTTGCGACTCGTCGACGACCGCGGCTTCTCGCTCGAGCGCGGCGAGCTCCACGTCGCGTCGCTGGATTCGAGCCGCGCGTTCACGAGGACGCTGTTCACGAACGAGGCCGGCGAGGCCCGACTCGAGGACGCCCGCGGTCAAGCGCTGCGGATCACCGCTCGTCGAGGGGGACATGCTCCGGTCGCGGTCGAAGTCGAGCACGCTCCGGCGGAGCTCACCCTCGCGCTCGGTCGCGCCATCACCGCGACGGGCGAGGTGCGTTCGCGCGGCGGCGGCATGATCGCGGGTGCGGTCGTGACGCTGCTCGTCCCCACCGGAGAGCGCCGCACGCATTCGGATAGGACGGGCGGGTTTTCGTTCGCGGATCTCGCAGCCGGAGATGCGCGCATCCTGATCACGGCAGAGGGCCACGCCTTCAGAGAACGCAGCGTCGTGATCGAGGCACGTCGCGACCGCGCGGAGCTCGGGACGATCGAGCTCGCGCGAGGCGCCACCGTCGAAGGCGAGGTCGTGGACGAGCGTGGTGACCCCGTCGCCGGCGCCCGCGTCGCGCTCGGACGTGTGCCAACGTACTTGCCTGCCGGAAAGCTTCCGCCCGGAGTTGCGCAGACCGATCCGCGCGGACGCTTCGTTCTTCGCGATGTGGAGTCCGGCGACGCCACGATCGAGGCCTTCAAGTGGGAGCACGGGCGCGCCTCGCTGGCCGGCCTCTCGCTGCGCGCCGGCGACGTGACGCGGGATGTGCGGATCGTGCTCGCGCGGGACGCGGAAACGCCGCAATTCTCGGGCAAAGCGACGCTCGCGGTGTCGCTGAGCGAAGAGGACGGCCCCGGCATCCGGTTCGCCCACGTGCCCTACGGAGGCGAGGCGCAGCGCGCCGGGGTGCTCGCCGGAGACCGCCTTTACCGTGTGAATGGCAGGCTCGTCGACTCGATCGAGACCGCCCGCCGCCTGCTCGATGGCGCGCCTTCGCAAGACCTGGTCCTCGAACTTGGACGTGCTCCGGATCTGCACTGGCGCGTGCGCGCGCGGCGAGAGCAACTGCGGCGATGAGCACAGCGTCGATCGGCACTGCGTCGATGAGCGGCGTGTTTCAGTTGTCGCGCGTCCCGAAGATCGCGGTGCCGATCCGGACGAGCGTCGCGCCTTCCGCGATTGCCACGGCGTAGTCGTCGGACATGCCCATGCTCAGCTCGGGTAAGGCTTCGCGGCCACCGTGGCGATCACGCAGCTCGCGGAGTGCTCGAAACAGCGGGCGCGAACGCTCGGGATCGTCGGTGAGCGGGGGCATCGTCATCAGGCCGCGGACGACGAGCCGTGGGTGAGCGGCGCAGCGGCGCAAGAGTTCACCAAGTTCGCCAGGGGCACACCCGCCCTTCTGCGCTTCGCCGGCGACGTTGACCTGCAAGAGGAGTTGATGCGGCTGTGCGCCCGTGGCGACGCGCCGTGCCATGGCCTCGACGAGCGCCGCGCGGTCGACGCCATGCAGG
>SHZB01000188.1 GCA_009692485.1 Myxococcales bacterium | reverse complement strand
ATTCGCTCTACGAATTGGTCCGCTCTACGAATCGCGATTCGTAGAGCGGACCAATTCGTAGAGCGAATCAAGTAGAGAGGCTCAAGGCGGACACAATGGACATCACCTTCGACATCGAGCGGTTCATGGAAGGGTCTGGCAGGGTCGATCTCACGGACGTTGTCTGGGAGGACGTGCCGCGATATCCGCTCACGCCCGAGGCCCTCCGCGCGGTGCGCTTCTTCATGATCACGGAGAGCGCCACGTTTTATTACCTACGCGGCCTCATGAAGACGAAGGCCGCGATGGAAGAGCCGGAATTTGCGCCGTTTTTGTGCGCGTGGGCTTACGAAGAAGAATTTCACGGGCGCGCCTTCGCGAAATTCATGCAGGCCTACGGCGAGCCGGTCGATGCCGGGTATCGCGGCAAGATGTTCAACGGCCGCACTGCGGGCGAGCGCATCGACGAGCTCGGACAGGCGGCGATCTCGTTCGTGATCCCCGACGACTGGCCGGCGACCCACATGGCGTGGGGCGCGATCCAAGAGATGACGACCTACGTCGCATATGGCCAGCTCATGGACCGCTGCAAGCACCCCGTGCTCGAGCTGCTGTGCCGCCGGATCATGAAGCAAGAGCTCAAGCACTTCTCGTTTTACTACCAGCAGGCCAACAAGAGGCTCGAGCGATCGCGGGTCGCGCAGCACGTCACGTCGCGCGTACTCAAGCTCGCCTGGACGCCGGTCGGCGACGGCATGAGCAGCAAGGCTGAGGTGGCGCATGCGCTCTCGTTCCTGTTCGATGGCGCCGATGGCGACGCGATCGAGCAGGTGGAAAAGCGGATCCGCGCCTTGCCGGGACTCGAGTGGTTCAACTTGCTCAGCCAGTACGTGGAGGTGAATGGGATCCGGCGGCCACCGGCGTCCTTCTTCGCGCACCCACGTGGCGCTCGTGACGAAGAGCCCGACCGCGCTTCAGTCGGCGTTTGATTCGCCTTCGAAGCGCACTCCAAATTCACGCCACGTCATCGCGCAATCGAGCTCGGTGTGGTCGGGTCCGGCACATCGCGATGGCTGCGGTCGCGGGCCCAACAACCACATCGTCGTCTCGCTCACCCACGGCAGCTCGGACTTGCGGCGCTCGTTCATGGCTGCGATCCGGCCTAGACTTTTTGCCGCGGCGGCTTCTCCGACGAGCCTCCGGAGCCTGCGCTCGATGTCCGTCTTGAGCTCGGGATCTTCGGTGACGGCGTAGGCACGTTCGAGGAAGCGCAAGGCGGCGTCTCGCTCGCCGGCAGCCGCCAGAATCGACGCACCACCAATGCTCTGCCATCCGGCGTTGCCCTCGTCGCCGCCGATCTCTGCTGCCCGTGCGAGGTATACGGCACCTTCACGCCGCCAAACCGGAATCATTTCCGGCGTTTCGTCGAAGTAGCTGCTCGGGGCGATAAACCCGACGAATTGGCCGAGATTGAGCCAGATGTCCGTGTCGAAGGGGCGGTGCTTCACGCCGCGCTCGAGGATCTCTCGCGTCTCGACGACCTCCCGCACGCTGACGGCCGCTGTTTGCAGCGTCATGAGCGCATCGACGAGGAGATAGGGCGTGCGCCAGCTCGGGTCGAGCGTATTGATCGCGTCATAGAGGCGCGTCAGGTTCTCGAACCTGCGCCGCTCGAGGACGTACAAACCCTGCGTGACGAGCACGTGTGCCCAGAGGATGTCGGCGACCGCGGACTTGTACCCGAGGGACAGGACCGCGATGACCGGCGGCGGCGGCAACATGTACGCGTCATGCTTTTCACGAACCGAAGCATGGGCGTGGCAAAGCCCCCCGCGCACCTGACGGACGAGCAGTGTGCTCACCGCGAGGAGCGCTGCGAGCGAAGCAAGCCGGCGCCAGAACGCCACTATTCGACCTCTCGATCGACGAACATTCCAGCCAGCACGCGGGCCTTTCCGTCGCCTCGTCGCTCGCCGCGAACTTCGAAGGTCGACAGCACATCATCGCCGTCGAGATCGGCGTGCGCCGAGGCGACGAAGCGTGCTGCCCCGTCCGCGGGGTCGAAGCCACTCTCGTAGCGGAACGCAAACGCATGCGGTCCGTCGAAGCGAAAACCGAGCGACTTCCAGGTGAGGTGCTCCCAGGCATCGTGCGGGTCGGCCTGGGCGACACCGCGCGGCACGGCGGCCGGCGTGAGCGGCGCCGAGGGAGGAAAGGACAGCTCGTGCGGGCGCGACTCAGCGTACACGAGTGAGCTTCTCACGAGCTGCGCGAGGCCGTCGAGAGGCTCGCTCAGCTTTGAAAAGGTGAGGCTCCTGAGGAAGCTCGGTACAGCGACGGTCACGAGGCTTCCGCCGATCAAGAATGCGGCGGCAAGGTCACCCGACGTCCACTTGCGAGCCATCTTGAAGCTGGGACTCGACCGGTCCTATTCGGTTTCGTTCTCTACGTAGATTTCGCCCGTGAACGAAGACGAAATCACCATCGCATAGGGAGGACCGTTCTGTTGGCTATCGCCGGCAGCCTGAATCACGTACCAAGGCTCCGTCGGCAACGGCCAGTTCACGTTCTCCACGATGTTTGGCTTCGGCACGGCTCCGCCTGGCCCCCCGGCGACCACGGCGAACACGAAGGCAGTTGGCGAATCGGTGACCACGTTCAGCATCATCCACTGGCTGAACAGCGGATGATTGGGCTGTACCCAATGGCGCTTCTGACCGTTGGGAGCTGCCGCTGGGTAATAGGCGTCAAGCGCCTTCGAGCAGTTCAGATACGTCATGGTCTCGGCGCGATAGGACTCTTCGGCTACCCGAATGCCCGCGATGACGGCCTTGGCGTCACCGGTGCGCGCGGAGTTCATGTACTTGCGAAACCCGGCAACCGCCATCACCGCGAGCACACCGATGATCGCTACCACGGAGAGTAGCTCGACCAGGGTAAATGCGCGCTCGCGGTGACGGTTGCCCATGGGGTTCAGGTCCAGTTCGTTCGTTCAGATTGTCGAGATTGGAACAATGGCGGCGGAGGATACCCTCGCGCCGCCGTCGAGCTCACTCGTACTCGTCCTGGATGAAGACCTGGGTTGCCTTCTTGAGCGCCTGCGTTGCAAGGTTGACGTTCCCGTTGACCGCGAAAATGCCGAAGACGGCAGCATCGCCGTCGAGATCGCCCCTCGCCGCTGCCTCGTAGCAGGGCGCAGTGCATGCCGCGGGGTTACCGCCAGCCACGGCGTTCGCGTCTCGCTTGTAGGTGTACTGGTAGTAGTGCGGCTCGTTGATGCCGAACTTCACGCACTTCCACCCAACGGTCTGGCTGGTGGCGTCGTAATCCTTGGCTTGCGCTGTGATGGGCTGGTACTTCTTGCCCTGTGGCACGCCGGCGGCCGGCACGGCGGCAGCCGCTGCAAGGCACAGCGAGTGCGATAGGTTTGCGGATGTCACGCCTTCCGCGAGGGTCTCCGCGGGCGCGTTCTCTCGCTCGAACGCAGCGGTCGCGGCGCGCGCGATCGCACCGATCGAGTTCTTCGCTTCGGAGGTCTTGGCGCTGGCGAGGTAGCGGCGGACGCCGTAGATCGCGAGAGCCGCGAGGACGCCGATGATCGCGACTACGATCATCAACTCCACGAGTGTGAAGCCGCGCTTTCGCGAGTTCTTATAGGTATGCATGGTTGGGTTTCCGATTTCTTTGGTGTGTTTGAGTTTGCAGATTTCGAGTCAGCGTGGCGCCCCGGGCAGTCCGTGGCCGCGTCGTAGCTGTGACGCACAATGTGGCCCCCGGCTTGTCGGACAACGTCCTCGCGCCTGGCGCCGCGGTTGGCACGATAGGACCTTGGCCCTTACGCACCCTACCGCGCCGGTGGTTGCTGAGCTAAAAACGTGCCATTCGTGTCGGCGTCGGTGGCCGGACCTCTGCGGGTGCGCAAAGCTACGGGCGCATTCCGGGGGA
Organism: Myxococcales bacterium; assembly: GCA_009692485.1. Classification (GTDB taxonomy): domain Bacteria; phylum Myxococcota_A; class Polyangia; order Polyangiales; family Polyangiaceae; genus SYFR01. The sequence goes on along the minus strand of SHZB01000188.1, from coordinate 4,773 downwards.
CCCGCACATCGCCCGCGTAGCCGCCACTTGCCGGAGCGCAGGGGAATCGAGGCACCGCGAGCCAGCAGGGTGGGTGACGAGGTTTGTCATGCCTTGGCCGTCGGGGTGCCCATTTTCGGCAGTCGCGCCGGCTGACACGCGGGGGCGCAATAGCCTCTCGGCAGCGCCCCCGGAACGTCAGTCGCCCATGTTCTCCGTGATCACTTCACCCGGCGCGAATGACGAGACCACGTGCAGTCCCAGCGTCCCGTCGACGTCGTGATCCGTCGCGCCTACGAGTACGAACCACGGCCCCTTCGGCGTTGGCCAGGTGAGGTTCTTGAGTTTGAGCGGCTGCGGCGGATTCTGGCCTGCCGTGCCCGCTTGTACCGTGAACGACATGTGCGTCGGCGTGATGTCGATGCCGTAATAGTCCCAACAAAGGTGGTCGGGGTTGGTGCTGTTTCGGAAGCCGTGCTTCTTATCACTGGGCGCCATCGGGTAGAAGGACGTGCCGCTCGTCGAGCAGTTCAGGTAACCCTGGGTACGCGCGTAGTAGGCGTTGATCGCCGCAGCGACTCCGAGCAGCGCCTGCTTGGTGTCTTCGTCTTTGCTTCGGCGGATCATGGTCTGGAAGCCCGTGACGGCGAGGCCAGCGAGCACGCCCACAATCGCGATGACCGCGAGCAATTCCACGAGCGTGAAGCCGCGTTGGCCGTGGAGCCCTTGCGATTTCGGTCGCGGCGCCGCGTTGCCGCTCAGGCCGAATGCACGCTCGGCGGCTCGGCTGCGAGCGCGTTCTGCCGTGCGAGTAACGGTGGTGGTGGACGTCATTGGACTCCTCGGCGGATCGAGACGGAGAAAGTATCGGGATAGTGATGCAAAGACCAGGCGCAGCCCGAAGTCAGCGGACATCCTCGACAGTAGCAGCAGTGTCGGCACCCGTCGTTGGGCCGGCGCTAGCCTCCGGAGCCTTACTGGTAATCGCAGCGGCATCCGAATCGACCATGTCCGTTCCGTCGGTGTCGCTGTCCGGTGCCGCGAGCCCGAGCTTCGCCAGTCGGTAGCGAAAACTTCGGAAAGAGATGCCGAGCACCTTCGCCGCGCTCATGCGAACGCCTCCCGTGCGCTCGAGCGCCTGCGTGATGAGGTGGCGCTCGAGTTCCTGAAGCACGGCGTCGAGGTCGCAACCCGCGTCGGGCAGCGTGATTGTGGGTGGCAAGTCTGGCGTAGAACGCGACGTGACGGCCTCGGGCAGGAGGTCCACGTCGATCCACTCGCCGGAAGACAGCGCCACCGCGCGCTCGATCATGTTCTCGAGCTCGCGCACGTTGCCCGGGAAATCGTGATTCTCGAGCGCCCGAAGCGCCAGCGGCGTGATGCCCCTGAGGTCTTTTTTGAGCTCCGCGGAGAAGCGCACGAGCATCTGTTGGGCGAGCCTCCGTGCCTCGCCGGTGCGATCGCGCAAAGGTGGTAGTGCGACGCGGATCACATTCAGCCGGTAATAGAGATCCGTCCGAAATGTTCCGGCCGCCACGTCGAACTCGATGTCGCGGTTGGTCGCAGCGAGCATGCGAACGTCGATGCTCGTCTCGGTCGTCCCGCCGACGGACCGCACTTTCTTTTCTTGAAGCACCCGCAGCAGCTTCACTTGCAAGGACAGGGGCAGCTCCCCAATTTCGTCGAGCAACAGCGTCCCGCCGTCGGCTTGACGGAAGAGGCCGAGGGTGGTCGTCGTCGCGCCCGTGAATGCGCCCCGCTCGTGTCCGAACAGCTCGCTCTCCATCAGGGCCTCGGGCAAAGCCGCGCAGTTGATGACGCAGAACGGGCCGCTGGCTCGGTCGCTCAAGCGATGAAGCGCCCGGGCGATGCGCTCTTTGCCGGTGCCAGTCTCGCCGGTGATGAGCACCGTCGTGCGCGTCGAGGCCGCCTTCTGGACCAACACGCCAACTTTCCGCATCACTTCGCAGTGGGCGAAGAGATCGGCTGGATCGGGCGCGGCGGAGGCGAGCTGTCGCTTCAGGCGCCGGTTCTCCGAGACCAGCGAATTTTTCTCGATCGCCTTGGCCACGAGCGCGAGCAGCTCGACGGTCGAGAAGGGCTTCGTGACGAAGTCGTACGCGCCGAGTCGCATCGCCTCGAGCGCCGACTCGACGGTCGAGAACGCGGTGACGATGATGACCTGTGTTTGGTCGCTCTTCTCGCGCGCAGCAAGGAGCACATCCATTCCGGAGCCGTCCGGCATGACCAGGTCGCTGATGATGATCGGGAACGGTGGGTTCTTCGCGATCTCGGCGAGCGCGGCGGCGCGACCGGACGTGACGACGGCGCGATAGCCCCCTCGCTTCAGCGCGATCTCGAGCACCGAGCGGAGTCCGGGCTCGTCATCGACGACGAGCACCGTCACGCCATCTTGCGGCGGCCAGCTCGAGGGCGCTTTCGTCTTGCGTGGAGGGGCAAGTGGCATCGACACTATGCGGACGCTACTACGCGCCGCTGCCTTCGGTTCGGCGCATCAGTCATTCGCGGTGCAGGTGTCGGTGGCGACGAGGCCGTTGCTCGTCTCCGAGATGAGAAAGTAAGTGCCCTCGCTCACGGTCGTTTCGATGAGCTCGGTGACCTCGCCGACGTCGCATTCTTCCGCCTCGAGCTGGACGAAGTAGCGACCGTCGTGATTGCCGTCTTCGACGCCGACGATGACGCCGGTAGCGATGTTTTGCACGAGCACGACCGCGCCCGCGTGGCACGTGCCGCGTACGTCCCAGTGACCCGGCTCGGCGCTCGGGCTGACCTCGGCGGGTGCGTCGGGGGGCGGCAGCGGCAAGGTCGGGCTCACGCAGCTGGCCATGGCCAACATGCTGCTGGCGAGCGCCACGACCCTGGTGCGGGTCCTCACGAAGGGGCGCGCGCGCATCGGAAGGGTGGCGGCTTGCTTCAGCATCGGCGCTCGTCACCTAGCATGGCGCATGCCTGCAGCGAGGCCGCAAATCGCCAACTGCAGTTGACACTTATCCGGCTCAGCTGACACTGCGGTTGTCGGTTGGCAGTACCCGCAGCGAGACGCGACCGGGAGCCGCGCGGTCGTGGCCGGCCTTCGCGGTGCGGGCAGCGCGCCCTGAGCCGACTGTACCGACTGAGCCGACTGTACCGACTGAGCCGACGTTGCCGACGACCTCTCCGGCGAGGTCGTAGTCGCTCGACTGGGTGATCTTTACACTCACGAGTTCGCCCGGTCGCGGCAAGCGCGTGAGGGTCTCGGTCCCGGTGAGGTAAACTTGGCCGTCGATCTCGGGGGCTTGTCCACGGTGCCGGCCCGTGAGCACCGCCGCGTGCTCTTCGCTCGCGCCTTCGACGAGGACCTCGAGCTCGCGGCCGACGAGCGCGCCGTTTTTCTTTTTCGCTATGCGGCGTGACATTGCCATGAGCTTTTTGTAACGATTGCTGGCGACGAGCTTCGGCACTTTCGCGTCGAGGGTGGCGCTGTGGCTGGTGTCCTCGTCGGAGTAGCGAAACACGCCCACGCGATCGAACTCGGCCCACGCTACGAACTCGCACAGCTCGTCGAACTCTGCCTCGGTCTCACCGGGGTGACCGACGATGAAGGCCGTGCGAAACACGAGGCCCTCGACCGCGCGGCGCAGCTCTTCGACGACGCGGCGTAAGCGAGCGCCACCGTGTCCGCGCTTCATCCGCCTCAGCATCGCGTCCGCCGCGTGCTGCAGCGGCATGTCCACGTACGGCAAGACGCGCGGGTGATGGGCGAGGAGCTCGACCAAGGGTTCGCTGAGCTTCTCGGGATAGAGGTAGAAGATGCGGACCCACGCGACGCCCTCGACGTCGGCCACGCGCCGAACCAGCTCGGCGAGCTCGTGCCGCTCGGTCACGGGTAGATCGCGGCCGTACGCGATGGTGTCTTGCGAGACGAGGTTGATCTCTTTCACGCCGGAGCGAACGAGACCTTCCACCTCGCGAACGACGTCGGGGATCGAGCGGGAGCGCTGCTTGCCGCGGAGCGACGGGATCACGCAGAACGAGCAGCTGCGGTTGCAGCCTTCGGCGATCTTGACGTAGGCGCTGCCGGTCAAGGTCGAGAGACGACGCGGACTCTCGGCGGCCACGAGCCAATCGGCGGGGTTGCCGACGAGCATGCGGTCGGCGTCGCCACGCAGCACGCCGCCGAGCGCGAGCATGTCGCTCGAGCCGAGAAAATGATCGACCTCGGGGAGCGCAAGGGCCAGCTCGTCCGGGTGGCGCTGCGAGAGACAGCCCGCGACGACGAGGCGCGAGCAGCTGCCAGCGAGTTTGTAGTCGCCCATCGCGAGGATGGTGTCGACCGACTCTTTTTTCGCCGCGTCGATGAAGCCGCAGGTGTTCACCACGATGACGTCGGCCGCGGAGGGCGCATCGACGTGGCGGTAGCCCGCGTGTTCGGCCACGCCCAGCATCACCTCGGAGTCGACGCGATTTTTGGGGCAGCCGAGGCTGATGAAATGGATGGTTTTCTTTTTCACGCGCGGGCTCGAGCTGCGTCGATGCGGTGCACGAAGCGCTCGAACAAGTAGAGCGCGTCGTGCGGGCCGGCGGCGGCCTCCGGATGGTATTGCACGCTGAAAGCGTCGAGCTCGGTGACTTCGAGACCCTCGCTCGTGCCGTCGTTGAGGTGCACATGGGTCGAGCGGGCGCGGCCGGCGAGGCTCGCGAGCTCCACGCAGAAGCCATGGTTTTGTGTGGTGATCTCGACGCGACCGGTGTCGAGGTCCTTGACGGGCTGGTTGGTGCCGCGGTGACCGAACT
>SHZB01000007.1 GCA_009692485.1 Myxococcales bacterium | reverse complement strand
TGAGGTGCACATGGGTCGAGCGGGCGCGGCCGGCGAGGCTCGCGAGCTCCACGCAGAAGCCATGGTTTTGTGTGGTGATCTCGACGCGGCCGGTGTCGAGGTCCTTGACGGGCTGGTTGGTGCCGCGGTGACCGAACTTGAGCTTGTAGGTCGTCGCTCCGAGCGCGAGCGCCATGAGCTGGTGGCCGAGGCAAATGCCGAACATCGGCGCCTTGCCGAGCAGCGCGCGCAGCGTCTCGACAGCGTAGGTGACGGCCTGCGGATCGCCGGGACCGTTCGAGACGAAGATGCCGTCCGGACGGAGCGCGAGGATCTCTTGGGCGGAGGTCCGCGCGGGAACTGCGGTGATGCGGCAGCCGACGTCGACGAGGCAGCGAAGGATATTTCGCTTGATGCCGAGATCGAGCACGACGACGTGTCTGCTCGGCGGAAGGAGCGGTGCCGAGGCGAGCGCGAGGGTTGCGCCAGGGGCCATCAGCGCGCGCCAAGCTCCGCTGGATTCGGCAAATTCGTAAGGTTCGGGCGGCGTTACGCGCTCGACCAGATCGAGACCTTCCATCGCGGGCGCTGCTTGGGCGCGACGGATCAGCACATCGGGCTCGGCGGTGCCGATGGCCGCGTTTTGCGCGCCGCGAGCGCGAAGGTGGCGGGTGAGCTCGCGCGTGTCGACCTCGCCGATCGCGACGACGCCCGTGCGCGCAAGGTAGTCGTGCAGCGTCTCTTCGGCGCGCCAGCTCGACTCGAAGGCACTCAGCTCGCGCACGACGAACCCGGCCACTTTGGGCCGCAGATCGAGGCTCTCTGGATCGACGGCGTTGCAGCCCGTGTTGCCGATCTGCGGCGCCGTCATCGCCACTAGCTGCCCGGTGTACGAGGGGTCCGTGAGCACCTCTTGGTAGCCCGTCATTCCGGTCGTGAAGACCGCCTCGCCCACCGCGACTCCGGGAGCACCGAACGCGACGCCCGCGTAGCGCGTTCCGTCGGCGAGGCAGAGCCAGGCGCGCTCTCCGCTCACGGCGAGGTGCCCTGCAATTCCGAGCTAGCGAGCGTGTACACGATCGCGCCACGCACCATGGTCATCTCTACCTGACCATGGCATTTGCGGCCGAGAAAGGGCGTGTTGTGGCTCTTTCCGACGAGCGAAGCGCGGGTCAAGATGTGCTCGCGTTCCGGATGGACGAGGATGAAATCTGCGCGCGCCCCAGCCCGCAGCGTGGTGGGCTCGAGCCCGATGATGCGAGCCGGTGCCCGCGTGAGCGCATCGACGAAGCGCGCGAGCGGAAGGGCGCCGGAGCTCACCAGCTCGAACATGAGCGGCACGACCAGCTCGAGCCCGACGATGCCGGGGGATGCCTCCTGAAACTCGCAGTCTTTCTCGAGGCTCGAGTGGGGCGCGTGGTCCGTGGCGATGGCGTCGATCGTGCCGTCGGCGAGAGCGGCGCGGCAGGCGATGACGTCCGTAGCGTCGCGCAAAGGCGGGTTCACCTTGCAGTGCGTTCGGTAACCGACGACCGCCTCATCGGTGAGGAGCAGGTGATGAGGCGTGACCTCGGCTGTTACGGCGAGGCCGCGCGATTTCGCCTCGCGGAGAAGCCGAATTGCGCCGGAAGTGGAGATGTGGGCGATGTGGTAGGCGGCGCCCGTGGACTCGGCCAGGATGAGGTCGCGCGCGACGATGATGTCTTCTGCCTCGCGTGGCCAGCCGCGCAGTCCGAGCTTCGTCGCCGTGCGGCCTTCGTGCATTTGCGCGCCGCCGGTGAGCGCGTGATCTTCGCAGTGCTGGATGACGGGGAGTCCGAAGGTGCGGGCGTATTCGAGCGCGCGGCGCATGACCGCGCTGGAGGTGACGCAGTGACCGTCGTCCGAGACCGCCACCGCGCCCGCTTCACGCAGGTCGGCCATCTCCGTGAGCTCTTCGCCGCGTAGGCCGCGCGTGATGGCGCCGATCGGGTGAAGCTCCGGACCGCCGACCTCGCGGGCGCGCGCGACCATCATCTCGGTGATGCTGCGCGTGTCGTTGACGGGCTTGGTATTGGGCATGGCACAGACGTGCGCGAAGCCGCCCGCCGCGGCCGCCATCAGGCCCGAGCGAATGTCCTCTTTGTACTCTTGGCCGGGTTCGCGAAAATGCGCGTGCAGATCCAAAAATGCTGGAAATGCCCACAAATTACGGCCATCCACGATGAGCGCGCGCTCCGAGGCGAGCTGCTCGGCGGTCGCGGCGGCGGGGCCGATACACGCGATGCGGCCATCCTCGACGACGATGTCCACGACTGCGTCGAGCGAGGCCGACGGGTCGATGGCGCGCACCCCAGTCACGATGATGAGCTGCGGAGTTTTCGGTGCGCGGCGAAGATCGACCATGGGGCTCGCGAGGCTCGGCGCCTGGTAGCATCTCGCACGGCGCGACGCGAGCGCGGCACTGCGCGATGGGAGATGAGTCAATGATTGGGAGCAGTTCGGGCATGGGGAGGAGCGACGCGGAAATTGCGGCGGAGAATGCGCGCGGCGAAGCAGCGGATCCCGTCGAGGTGGCGGACGCCGATCGGCGGCTCGAGGAGCTGCTTGGTCAGATCTCGGTGGCGCGCACGGACGAGGTGTCCGAGGCGCGGACGGCAGCGCCCCAGGTGCCGCTCGGGCTCGCCGGAGTCGCGATGCGAACCGCGGTGCCGCTCAGCGTGGCGGGGCGGACGGTGCGCCTCGCCGTGCGGGGCTTGAGCGCCGAAGTCGACGGTGAGCTCGGGCTCGGCGTGAGCGCGGAGCTCGTGCGCGAGGCTGCCCGCAATCGCGACGCCGTCGTCTTGGAGTGCGTGCCGGACGGGCCGCCGATCGTCGTCGGCGTGCTGCAGACGCGCATCCCCGACGAGCTGATCATCCGCGCCGGCAAGGTGAAGATCGAGGCGGACGAGGAGCTCTTGCTGCGCTCCGGAAGGGGGGCCATACGGCTCAAAGCCGACGGAGACATCGAGCTGGTCGGGAGTCGAATCTCGGCGATGTCGCGCGGCTTGTTCCGCATCGTCGGGCGGATGCTGCGATTGAATTAGACTCCAGTAGCCCGCGCGCCGAGAGATTTGCTAACGTCGCGGCGAAGCGGAGTCTTGCGCGATGTGACGAGCGTGTCGCGCCTCGAAAAGAAGCCTTGGACGAACCGACCCAGCACCCCGGACCCATCAAGAAGCGAACGATCGTCAACGATCGTTACGAGGTGAGTCAGAGCCTCGGCAAGGGCGGCATGGGTGAGGTGTTTCTGGCGCACGACGCGTCGACCCAGCAGTTGGTCGCGCTCAAGGTCGTACGCGACGAGTCACGTCAGCCGGGCGACGACGAGGCGCTGCGACAAGAGGCGCTGCTTGCCCGCACGGTCGGGCATCCGAACGTTTGCCGCGTCCACGATCTCGCACCGAGCCCGTGGGGCCCAATCCTCGTGATGGAGCACATCCCCGGGCAAACGCTGCACGCGCACATCCGACGGAAGAAGACCTCGGGCGGATACGAGGGCGACGAGTTTCGCCGCATCGCTGCGGAGATCTGCGGAGGTCTCGCCGCGATCCACGCCGCGGGCCTCGTTCACGGCGATCTCAAGCCGGCCAACGTGATGGTGACCGACGAGCGTGCCATCATCCTCGATTTCGGTTTCGCGCAGGAGCGTGCGCGCGCCGCGGCTCGAAGGCCGAACGCGCCACCCGATGGCGGCACGCCGAATTACATGTCGCCCGAGCGCATTCGCAGCGGTGGCGCCAGTGAGCAAGACGACCTCTACGCGCTGGCGCTGACGCTCTGGGAGATGTGGACCTGCCGTGTGCCCGAGCCCGCCTACAAGCCGCGCGCCAAGCCGATGCGCCAGCAGATCATGTTCGACGTGCCGGCGGCGCTGTCGATCGACGAGGTCAAGCAAGTCTTCAATGGCTTGAGCGCCGATCGGGAGCAACGCCCACCGGCGCGGTACGTGCGCTTCTTCAATCCGGTGCGGCTGACCACGACCCCGCTCCAGGTGCCGCGGCCGCGCCTCGACGCCGGTCCACCGATCGGGCGCGCGCAGATGCAGAGCTTTCAATCGAACGCGCAGGCGCTGCTCGTGACCTATGCGAGCAATGCGCCGGATTCCGTTGGCGAGCTGCTCGCGCTCGAGCGGCCTGAGCTCGCGCTCGGGAGGCACGCGGGACAGGATCTCTGCATACCCGAGGCCACGGTCTCGGGCATGCACGCCAAATTCAATTGGCAAGGTGGGTCGTGGATCATCGAGGATCTCGGCAGCACGAACGGCAGCTACGCGGACCACGAGTTCGAGCGCAAGAAGCAGCTCACGCTCATCCACGGTGGCGAGGTTCAGGTCGGCGAGGCGCGCATCAAGCTCGTGAATTTTCAGCCCGGGAGCAAACAGCACCAGCGCGCGCGGGACTTTCTTCAAAAGCGAGATGGGCTCACGGGCCTGCTCGTGCGTGACCACCTCTTGCGTGCTGTGACGAACGAGTGTGAGTTCGCCGAGTGGTACGAGGTGCCGATGCAGGTCGCGCGCTACGAGCTTCGCGGACCGAATCGCCAATCGAGCGAACGACCGACGATCCTCGAGATGCTGGCGTTGCGCCGTGCAGCGGGTCGCGTCGTCGAGCTCACCGAGATGTTGACGACGGCGCTGTTGCCGATCGTCGCCGGGCGCACCGGTCCGCTGCGTTTCATCGCATCGATGGTTGGTCCATCGCTCGAAGAAGCGCGCCACATCGTCGAGCAGGTGGTCGGGCAGGTGCGCGGGATCTTCCCGGACAACGTCGAGTTCGTTGCGACGCTGATCAAGTGGGAGCCGGGGCGCAGCGCCAGTAGCTTGGTCGAGTGACGGCTAGCCTGGTCGAGTGACGGCGAGAGTAGGAAGCGCGTGCCCATCGGGTATTCTTCGATCCCCCCACGTCAGTCTGGGCCGTACCGACAGCTCGGCTCCGGCGGTCAGCAGCCCGTGCGGGTTCAGATGATCTTGGGGCTCTTGGTCGGGCTCGTACTCGTCGCGGTTCCGCTTTATTTATGGCGTCGCCCCGAGCGGGCGTCGCTCGGCGCGCCGGCGTCGGAAGGGTCGGCTGACGCGGCGTCGAAGAGCCGAGTGGCCGATCCGTCGGCGCCGTCACACGTGCCGCTCGTAGACGCGCCGGCCGCGGCGTCGAAGCTCAGGCTCGAGCCGTTCAAGACCGTCAGGTGCTCCGACGCAGGACCTGGAAAGACGCCCCCGGAGCGCTGCGATCACATCACTTTTTTCGAAGACGCACTCGCGCGCGCCGTGAAAGAAAATGTGCTCTGTGCGCCGGCGACCAAGACGGGCACGACGGTGAGCTTCGTGATGGACCTCAATTTCCGCCGCAAAGCTCTGCACCTCTTTCGTGGTAAATCGAGCAGCTTGCCGGCCGCGCAGACGAAGGAGCTCTTCTCATGTATTGCGAAGGCGATGCCGACCCCGGACTGGGACTCGATTCCTCATCAGCACGCGCGCTACGTCGTGAACCTCACGGTGGCATATCCCCCTAGCGAGACCTTCTGAGCACGCGGCGACGTCGCCCGCCCCGACCGCGAAGTCGAGCACGCGCGGCTGTCGTCTTGCGCCTCGATTCATTAGAATCGAGGGGTCAATGAACAGCAGTTCCCGAATCAATAGCGTCACAAATGGGGGGAACTCGATGTCCTCGCCAAATCGGGGACGTCGAGTTACGCCTTGATTTGATGGATTCGAGGCACTTGCCCCATTACCGATAGGAGCAAATCCATGCGCCTCTTGATTGCAGACAAGCTCGATGCGAGTCCTTTGAAGGAGCTGGCGGCGCTGGGCCTGGAGGTTGTGTATCGGCCCGAGCTTGGCGCTGACGAGCTGCCGGCGGCGCTCGCTGACGTGAATATTCTGGTGGTTCGCTCCACGAAAGTTGCGCGCGCCGCGATCGAGGCTGCTGGCTCTTTGAACCTCATCATTCGCGCGGGGGCGGGCGTGAACACGATCGATGTGGACGCCGCGAGCGAGCGAGGCGTCTACGTCTCGAACTGTCCAGGGCGCAACGCTTCGGCGGTGGCGGAGCTGGTGATGGCGTTGGTGCTCGGGCTCGACCGCCGCATCGTCGACGCGACCGTCGGGCTGCGCGAGGGTCGTTGGGAGAAGGGCGCGCTCGGTGAAGCTCGGGGGCTCCGTGGCCGGCGCTTCGGCGTGGCGGGCCTCGGCTCGATCGGACGGCTCGTCTTGGATCACGCGGCGAGCTTCGGCATGGAGACCCGTGCGTGGTCGCGGTCTCTCACTCCGCTGCGCGCACGCGAGATCGGCGTCGGTCACGCGGCGTCGCTCGTCGCGCTCGCAAAGGTGAGCGACGTGTTGAGCCTTCATCTTCCAGTTTCGCAACACACGACGCGCATCGTCGACAGCGAGGTCCTGGACGCCTTGCCCGATGGCGCGATCTTGATCAACGCGGCGCGCGCCGAGATCGTCGACTACGAGGCGCTGAGCTTGGCGATCGAGAAGAAGGGTCTGCGCGTCGGGCTCGACGTTTTTCCTGATGAACCGAAGGGCGGGGCGGGTGCGTTCCGTCCCGCGATCATCGACCGCGGGCTCGTCTACGGCACGCCGCATATCGGCGCGTCCACCGAGCAAGCCCAGCGTGCGATCGTCGAGGAGGTCTGCCGCATCGTTCGTGCATTCCTCACCGAAGAGGACGTCCCCAACGTCGTGAACGTGTGCAAACAAACGCCTGCGCGCTTCTGTCTGGTGTTGCGCGCGCGCGACCGCGTCGGCGTGTTGGCCAATGTCTCGAGCGTCATCAAGCGGCATGGGATCAACATCGAGGAGGTCACCAACACGATCTTTCAAGGTGCGGTCGCCGCGTGCACCAAGCTGCGGCTCTCGGGTCGCCCGAGCGAGGTCTGCCTCGCCGAGATCCGCGCATTCGAAGAGGTGATGCACGTCGACGTCATTCCGTTGCCGAACCTCGCGTGAGAAATCCTGGCGGGGCGCAATTTCCGCTCGCCTTGCGCTGTGCAGCTCCGCTCGCCTTGCGCTGTGCAGCTCCGCTCGCCCTGCGCTGTGCAGCTCCGCTCGCCTTGCGCTGTGCAGCTCCGCTCGCCTTGCGCTGTGCAGCTCCGCTCGCCTTGCGCTGTGCAGCTTTGCTCGCCTTGCTCGGTGCGCTGCTCTTCGTTACCGCTCAATCTTTGGCGGGGCCGCCGCCCTTGCGGTTCTTCGTCGTCGATCGCGATGGCGTTGTTTCGTCGCCGAGCCCCGCGCGGATGAACCTCGTTCATGCGCCCCCGACCGGGAGCATGGCCGAGTCGTCGCCGCAAACATCGCCCCGCGGCGAGCACGCACGGTTGGGTGAACGAGCGAGCGCAGACGCGGTGCGATTCCTCGTAGCGGCGGCGTCAGAGCTCCCCGCGCACCTCGACTTCGACTCGATCGCGGAGGGCGGCGAGCCGCTCGCGCACATGGCGGAGGTTCGGCTCGCAGCGCATCCGTGCCCGGCTGGCGTGCTTCTGGGGTGGAGATGCGGGCTCACCAAGCCGCTCTCGTTGGTGATGGACGGCATCGACGCGGCCCATCCGGCGGCGCGCGGCGGCTCGCTGGTAGCGGCGCTCGGCGGCTCGCTGGTGGTGCGCGCGAAGGGCGAGGTCGTCCTTCGGCTGCGCGTTTCTGGCCCGCAAAACACGGAGATTGGCGCGATCGAAAGACTCCGTGCGCGCTTGCGGTTCACCCATGTGCGGATGGCGCCCGGCGATCCCAGCGGGCTCGCGGAAGACCCTGCCGTCGTGCACGCGGCCGTGCGTGACGCGGTGGCGCGGGCCAACGCCGTTTGGGGCGCCTGCGGCGTGAGCTTCGGGCCGCCGCGGGACATCGAGGTCACGACGGTCGAGCCGCCCCCTCCGCACCTCGTCGCGATCGGATGTGAGCACGGGGTTCGAGCGAGCGGTGGTGCCCTCGCGCTCTTCGTCGATGGCGCGCTGATCGAGGTCATGGTCGAGCGCGGCATGCGACCCAGAGAAGCTGCGCGGCGGCTTGGGCGCGCGATCGAGGCGCGTGGATTCCTGGTGCGAATGCGCGATAACCCGCGGATCTCGGTAGGCGCTGACGGCACGACGGACCTCTCGGTGCGCACAGCCGCCGGCGCATTGGCCACGCTGGCGCCGCCACCTTCGGGTGGTGTGAGCCGCGATGCGACGCTGGGTGCGTGCATCGGTGGCGTGGAGCTCGAGGATGGACTGCAGCATTTCGGTGACGTCGACTCGGCCGTCGGAACGCTCGAAGAACGCACCCTGATCGCGGCCTACGACGATTTCGATCCGACGACGATCGACGTCATCGTCGTGCCCGGATTTGCGCGCGGTGGAAGGCTCGGAGAGTCGTTCATTGCGTCCGATGGCGGCGGCACCAAGAACCTCGTCGTGCTCGATCGGCTCGGAATTTACGCAAGCCGCGCTTCATCGACGCTCGCGCACGAGCTCGGCCATGTGCTTCTCGACGAGCCCGCTCACACCGACGATGACGGCGCGGATACGCCGGCGCGACTGATGGACGCCGATAGCTCCGACGCATCTGCGTTCGGTCCGCGGCGCCTCGTCATCGAGGAGTGCGTGCGCGCGCTTCGCCAGAGCGGCCGGTCCGCCGCGAGCCCGCTGCTTTCACCTTGGCCGCTCGAGTAGTGGCACCTCGGCGCGGAGCTTCTTCGCGGCCGAGCCCGAGCCTCGCTGCCAAGAAGGTGCCGGTCGGGCTGTCCGCGCAGCTCGCGACGTGTTCGGGCGTGCCCGCCGCGAGCAGCCGTCCGCCGTGCTCACCACCACCCGGCCCGAGGTCGATGACCCAATCGCAGCACGCGATGAAGTCGATGTTGTGCTCGATGACGACCACGCTGTTGCCCGCGTCGCGAAGCTCGGCGAGCGCAACCATCAAGAGCTCGATGTCCATGAAGTGCAGCCCCGTCGTCGGCTCGTCGAGGATGTAGAGCGTGCGACCGGTCGCCTTCTTCGCGAGCTCTCGCGCGAGCTTGACGCGCTGCGCCTCGCCGCCGGACAAGGTCGTCGCCGCTTGGCCGAGCTGGAGGTAGCCGAGCCCGGTGCGCGCCAACGCATCGAGCCTGTCGCGGAGCTTGCCGAGGGCCTCGAATTGCGCGCGCGCCTCGAGGACGGTGAGGTCCAGCGCGTCGGCGATGGACATTCCGCGGTAACGAATCTCGAGCGTCTCGCGGTTGTAGCGGCGCCCAGCGCACGCCTCGCACTTCACGAAGAGGTCGGGCAAAAAATGCATCTCGACGCGCAACACGCCATCGCCCTGGCACGACTCGCAGCGGCCGCCCTTCACGTTGAAGGAGAAGCGACCGCTCTTGTAGCCACGCGCGCGCGCCTCGGGCAGCCCGGCGTAGAGCTCGCGCAACGTCGCGAAGAGGCCCGTGTAGGTCGCCGGATTCGAGCGCGGCGTGCGGCCGATCGGCGCTTGATTGATGGCGATCACCTTGTCGCAGTCCTCGAGTCCGAGGATGCGGTCGCACGCGCCGACCGGGCCCGTGGCGCGGTAGAGCTTGGCGCGCGCCGCGGCGTGGAGCGTGTCGATGACGAGCGTGCTCTTGCCGCTGCCGCTGACCCCGGTGACCGCGACGAGGAGGCCCGTTGGGATCTCGACGTCGATGCCCGCGAGGTTGTTGGCGTGAGCGCCCTCAATGCGAATCGCGCCGGTCGATCGCGGCTTGCGCCGGCCTGGCAGGACGAGAGTTTTTTCGCCAGTGAGGTAGGGGCCGGTGACCGAGCGCGGATTCTGCATCACCTCGGCGGGCGTGCCTTCGGCGACGATCTCACCGCCGTGAACCCCGGCGCCCGGTCCGATGTCGACCACGTAGTCGGCCGCGAGAATGGAATCGCGGTCGTGCTCGACCACGACGACGGAGTTGCCGAGCGTGACGAGGCGCCGCAACGCCACGAGCAGCTTCTCGTTGTCCTTCGCGTGCAGGCCGACGCTCGGCTCGTCGAGGACGTAGAGGACGCCGACGAGTGCTGAGCCGATCTGCGTCGCGAGCCGAATGCGTTGGCCTTCGCCACCAGAGAGCGTCTCGGCCGAGCGATCGAGCGACAGGTAGTCAAGGCCCACGTCGATAAGAAAGCGCAGCCGTTCGAGCAAGGCGCCGGCCAGTGGCTCCAGGATGGCGCGCTGCGGCGGGCCGAGCTCTGTCGCATCGGCGCCGCTGCGAAGGGCCGCGAGTTTGTCGCGCACGCGGTGGAGCGGCAGCTTGCCGAGCTCTGCGATGTTGAGGCCGCCGAGTCGCACGGCCAATGCCTCGGGCCGGAGCCGCATGCCGTCGCAGGAATCACAGCGCCGCGTGACGACGAAGCGACCAAGCTCGGTGTCACTCTCGGGTCCGTCGGCGATGGCGTCGTCGTCCGTGTCGTCGGCGGGTGGTTCGGCGCCAGCGAGGAGCCGCTCGAGACGCGCCACGATGCCGATGTATTCGGGTGTTTTCTTGCCGCGCTTGCCGCGCTTGAGGGCGTCGCCTGGTGCGCTGGGGCTCTGATAGAGGAGCGCGTCGCGCATCGACGGAGGCAGCGCGGCGAAGGGCACGTCCGGAGCGACGCCGAGCGCTGCGACGGCTCGATCGGTCTCCATTGCGAGCGCGAGTGACCCGCGTCTGCCCCACGGCACGATGGCACCTTCACGCAGCGTTCGGCTCTCATCCGGAACGACGCGGGCGGCATCGACGTGCGTGCGCATCCCGAGTCCATCGCAGCCGGAACACGCCCCGTGCGGTCCGTTGAACGAGAACATGCGCGGCTCGATCGACGGCAGTGAGACCCCGCACGCGACGCAAGCGAATCGCTCGCTCATCAGCACCGGCTCGCCCCATGTCGCGTTTCGATCCGCGGGTTTCGCGCCCTTTCCGTGTGCCTGCATGGCCACGAGCACGACGCCGTCGCCATGCCTGAGCGCGACTTCGACCGAGTCGGCGAGGCGCTGTCGCTCTTGTGCGCGCACGACCACCCGATCGACGACCACGTCGAGATCATGAGGACGCGCCCGATCGAGGACGAATTCTTCGCCGAGATCGACGACCTCGCCGTCGATTCGGACACGGACGAAGCCCTCGCGTCGCAGTCGCTCTCGCTCGATCTTGAGCTCGCCTCTTCGCGCTCGACAGATCGGCGCGAGCAACATTGCGCGTTCGCCATCGCCGAAACCGAGGATGCGATCGACGATCTCCTGCACCGTCTGCGCTTCGATGCGCTTTCCGCATTTCGGGCAGTGCGGCGTGCCGACGCGCGCGTACAGCAGCCGAAGGTAGTCGGCGATCTCGGTGACGGTGCCGACCGTCGAGCGGGGATTGCGCGTGAGCGGGCGTTGCTCGATGGCGATGGCCGGGCTCAACCCTTCGATCGACTCCACGTCCGGCTTCGGAAGTTGTTCGAGGAACTGCCGCGCGTAGGCCGAGAGCGACTCGACGTAGCGGCGCTGCCCCTCGGCGTAGATCGTGTCGAAGGCGAGCGAAGATTTCCCGGAGCCGCTTGGTCCCGTGAACACCACCAGGCGGTCGCGCGGCAATCGGACGCTCAACCCCTTGAGGTTGTGTTGCCTCGCGCCGACGATCGTCAGCTCGTTCAGCGCCAAGTTCCCATCCATACCATCTTGCGCGGCTTACTTGCTAGGCGCGCACGCGGGAGCCAATCATGATTCGAGCGTGCGTGTGGATCGGGTGCCTCTCGTGGTCGTCGTGGGCGCGTCGCTCGCGGTGCCGGCAGTGCTCTTATGGCCGCGGTTCATCGAGCCTTGGGTGCCGTCCGGTGGCGAGCCCGGACAAGCTAGCGCCGCGGCTGCGGACGCACCTCGGCTCCCGCTGAGCGCGGCTGCGAGCGGCGCAGATCGCAGCGACAATTCGGCCGCGAGCGGTGACGCAGCTGGTGCCGCCACGAGCCGCGCAGACGCGAGCGGTGTCGCCGCGAATCGTGTTGTTGCGAGCGATGCTGCTGCGAGCGGTGTTGCTGCGAGCGATGCCGAGGGCGCCGCCGGTGCGGCTCGCATGCCGGGTGCGCGCTGTGGTGAGGGGATGCTCTTCGTCGACGGCAACTACTGTCCAGCGGTGGCGCATCGCTGTGCCGAGTTTGTCGGCGATCGCGGAGCGGAGCGCGAGTCGGCGCGCTTTCGTCACGAGGACCGTCGCTGCAAGAGCTTCGACAACGAGCGGTTCTGCGAAGGACGCCCGGCGCGGCTGCGCTTCTGCATCGACCGCTTCGAATACCCCAATTTGGAGCGAGTTGCGCCGGCGGTGATGCTCAGCTTCGAGGACGCGGTGCGCGCCTGCGCGGTCGAGGGCAAGCGCCTTTGCAGCTCGGAAGAGTGGGCATTCGCGTGCGAGGGCGCGGCGACCCTGCCGTATGCGACAGGGCTCGTGCGCGACCCGACAGCGTGCAACATCGATCGGCCCGCGCGCGGCTCGACCGGCATCGCGCGCGGCGACCATGGCGACATCGCTGCGACCGTCGCGCGGCTCGACCAGCGGCTGCGTTCGGGCAGCATGGTGCGCTGCATCAGTCCCTTCGGCGTGGCCGACATGACCGGCAATGTGGCCGAGTGGGTGGTGCATCGGCCTGGCCGCAAGGGCGCGGTGCCGAGCGACGTCGCGTTGGCGGGCGGCGATTGGGAGCGCACCGGGGCGACGTGCCGCTCGCTCGACGCGACCCACGGACGCGGTCATCGCGCCCACGTCGGCGGCGCGCGGTGCTGCGCCACGGCTCTCGGCGGCGGGCCGGCGCGGGTGCTCTTGCCGAGCGGGACACGGCTCGAGCGGCGTCGCCCCGTGCTCCCGCATGGCGATGCTGCGAGCGCCCGCTGACACAACTGCCCTATCGGCGGTCCCCGACACCCGCTGTCCCCGGCACGCTTCCAAAGCCGGCGACGATGAGCTAGCTTGCGCGCGGTGCTGCAGCCTGAGTCCACCCGTCGTCCTTTTGCATCGAGCCTCGTGAATGGGCGTGCACGTGGGAATGGGGTGAGCCCGGGGTTTCGGGCCTATAGCTCAAGTGGTCAGAGCCCCCGGCTCATAACCGGGTTGTTCCAGGTTCGAACCCTGGTGGGCCCACCAAATCGCGACGGCGGCGCGCGTCCGCGTTTGCATCGGCGCGCGGCCCTATCTGAGGGCAGAGCAGAGGGCAGTGCAAGGGGCAGAGCTTTTCATGCCGGCGCCAGTTCGCGTCGTGCTGCGTACCCGCGGTAGAGGAGACCGCCCGAGTGGGAATTGACTTACAGATAGAGGGCTTGGAGCAACTGGTAGCAGTCGATATAGAAATCAAGAGTCTCGCGGCGGAGCTTGCGAAAGAGCGACACGAGATCGACGAAATCAAAGTAGAGGTCGCGCGACTCGAGGCATCGTTGATCGTCGACCGGGCAAGCGTCGTGCAGATGGACAAGACGCGAGGCGAGCTCAGTCAGGACGCGCGCCACCTCGCGCAACAGCTCGACCGATCGCGCGAGCGGCTCGGGCGGGCGCGCACCGAGCGTGAGAGCCAAGCGGCGGAGCGCGAGCTGGACGAGCTACGAAAGCTCCATCGCGATCGCGAGGGCGAGATCACCAAGCTCATCACGCTTTGCGACGAGGCCCGCAACACGCTGGACGCGAACGACGCCCGCATTGCTGAGCTGGGTGCCCGACTCGACTCCTCCGCGGAGGGCGCCGCAGGCCGGATGGCGACGCTCGAGGCTGAGCTCGCGGACCGCAACACCTCGCGGCTTCGCAGCTGCGCGAAGGTCGGCGGATTGACCGTGCGTCGTTACGAATCGATGCACGCTCGCGGCAAGGTGCCAGTCGCGCGCACGACCGACGGGACATGCCTTGGCTGTTACGTGAAGCTGCCGCCGATGCTGTTTCACAACCTCATGTCGCGCACGCAACTCGACGAGTGTCCGAACTGCCATCGCATTCTTTTCTACGTGCCGCCCAAGACTCCCGAGGGCGAAGCACAAGAGTCATCGTCGAGCTGAGCGGCAGTGAAAGCCTGCCCGACTTGTCAGCGGCTGTATTCGAGCGACGCTGGGTTTTGCCCAGTCGACGGGGCGGCGCTCAAGCTCGCGTCGGAAATCGAGGTGCCCGCCGCTCGGGACGACAAGCGCATCGGGCAGCACATTTGCGGTGGCCGCTATCACGTCCGGCGCCGGGTTGCGGACGGCGGCATGGGGCGGGTGTACCAAGCGCTCGATACCCAAGAGCAGCGCAGCGTCGCGATCAAGGTGCTGCATCCTGAGGTCGCCTGCGATGAGGTCGGCGTCGAACGGTTCAAGCGCGAATGGCAGCTCAGCGCGCGGCTCTCTCACGCGCACATCGTCGAGGTGCTCGACTTTCACGAGACCGAGGATGAAAGCTACGCGCTCGTCATGGAGTACCTCGAGGGCGAGGAGCTGAGGACGATGCTGCAGCGCGACACGGTTGTGCGTGCGGAGCGGGGCCTGCGCATGCTCGCGCAGCTTGCCATCGGGCTCGAGCAACCTCACTCGCTCAAGCTCGTTCACCGTGACATCAAGCCCGACAATATTTTTCTGTGCGGCACCGAGGACGGCGTGGTCGTGAAATTGCTCGATTTCGGCAGCGTCCGCGACAACCGCGCGGGCGCCGCGAAATTGACGATGCTGGGGACCACGATCGGCTCGCCTTATTACATGTCGCCGGAGCAAGCGCAGGGGCTGCCCGATCTCGACCATCGCGCGGACGTGTGGTCGATCGCAGCGATCCTCTACGAGGCGCTCTCGGGCGAGCTGCCTTTCGCCGGGAACACCGGGCCTCAGATTTTGCTCGCGATCCTGAGCCGTGAGCCGCAACCGCCGAGTTTGTTCACGAACGCGGACGCCTTTCGTGGCGACCGACTTCCGGAGGCGGTCGATGACGCGCTCTCGGATGCTTTCACGAAAAACCCGGCGATTCGCATCGGCAGCGTTGGTGCCCTCGCCGACCGCGTCGGTGCGGCCTTCGGCCTGTCGGGCTCGCACGTGGATTGGGCATACCTGCCAGAGCGAAAGCTTCGCGCGTTGATGCGTCCGGCGCTCGATGCGGCTCGCGGCGCGGGCAAACTTTCGACATCCGCCGGGGATGGCCCTTCGCTCGACGTGCCGCAGGCGATGACCCCGCCAGCACACCGCGAAACGAGTGGGGACCGCGCGCCGCCGTCGCGAGCGTTTCACGACGACGCTAAGTTTCACGACGACGATTTTGCGATGGGCGTGCCGGCGAGGTCGTCCTCGAAGCTTGGCCGCAACGTGGTGCTCGTCGCTGGTGTTGGGCTCGTGCTCATCGCCGTGGCGGCCATAGTTCTGCTTTGAGCTCCGCGCGCGACGCACTCTATTCATGGCCCGCTCTCGCGCGAGAGCCGCGGCAGAGGACGAGTCGCGCTTATGCGTGGCGGCTGCGAAGCCGGCGAGCACCATTGCGGCCAAGGAGCGACAACGCCGTCGTGATTGCGGTTATGCTCCCTGCGCCTTGAAGGACGACGAAGGGGTTCCGGACTCGACGTTGCAAGCGAGCGGTGCGGCGCCACCCGGTGCCGAGGAGCGACGCAACTTGGTCGGGGCTCACCTCGCCCGCATCGAGGGTGAGGCCGAGCGCGCGTACCGTGCCAGCCGCCGAGTGCTCTCGTTCGGCGAGTACCTCGATTTGTTCGCCACGCATCCGGTGCGGTGTGGCCGCGCCGCTCACCACTACGTGCGGGACATGTTCCAGCACTACGGCACGGTCGCGGTGACGAGGCCGTGGGGCGAAGAGCGGCGCTTCCGACTCTTCGATCGCCCGTGGGAGCGCACGGAGGATTGTTCGCTCGAACCCAAGCTCGTCGCCAATGAAGCGTTGCAGAACGCGCTCTATCGTTCGCTTTGCAACTTCGCGCGGGAGGGCAGGGCAAGCCGGCTGTTGCTGATGCACGGCCCCAACGGTTCGGCGAAGAGCACCGTGGCAGCCTGCGTGCTCGCCGCGCTCGAGGACTACAGTCAGCTCGAAGAGGGCGCGCTCTACCGCTTTCATTGGATCTTTCCGACCAAAAAAAAACACAAGGGAGCGATCGGATTCGGCTCAAAAAAGGCGCTTGGGGACCTTGAGAGCTATGCGCACCTCGACGAAGAGGACATCGACGCGCGCCTCGTGATCGAGCTCCGCGATCATCCGCTGTTTCTCATCCCGCGCAAGGAGCGGCGGACCCTCCTTGCTGAACTTTGGGGGCGCCTCGGTGGGCCCAATGCGTCGCCTCCAGAGTGGCTGCTCAGCGGCGAGCTTTGCCACAAGAACAAGCTCATCTTCGAGGCGCTGCTGGCGGCGAGCGGCGGCAACATCGGGGACGTGCTGCGGCACGTGCAGGTCGAGCGGTATTTCATGTCGCGGCGCTATCGACTGGGGGCGATAACGCTCGGCCCGGAGATGAGCGTCGACGCGAGCGAGCGGCAAATTACGGCAGATCGCTCGCTAGGCGCACTGCCGACGTCGCTTCAGGCCACGACCCTTTTCGAGGCGCACGGCGAGCTGGTCGAGGCTGCGGGCGGCGTCTTGGAGTTCAGCGATTTGTTGAAGCGACCGCTCGATGCGTACCGCTACTTGCAGCTCTCGCTCGAGACCGGGCAAGTCGCCCTGCCGCAGCAGACCGTCACCACCAACGTCGTCATGCTCGGCAGCGCGAACGATGTCCACCTCGCCGCATTTCGCGAGCACCCCGAGTACGCGAGCTTTCGCGGTCGCATCGAGCTGGTGGCCGTTCCCTATCTGCGCAACGCGATCGATGAAGAGCGAATCTACACCGAGCAGGTCTTGCCGATGCTGCGCCGCCACGTCGCGCCCTACACCGCGCGGGTCGCGGCCGAGTTTGCGGTGCTGACGCGCTTGCACAGGCCCGATCCGGCGCGCTACGAGAAGGCCCTCGGCGAGGTCGTGCGCGGCTTGTCCGTGGTCGAGAAGATGGTGCTCTACGCGCAGGGCGAGCCGCCGCGCCGCCTCGACAACGACAAGAAGAAGCTCCTCAGAGCGAGCTGTCGCAAGCTGTATCTCGAGTCGGAGGCCGACCTCAGCTACGAGGGCTCGATCGGGGCCTCGCCGCGCACGATGCGGGTCCTCTTGCTGGATGCGGCGCAGAGCCCCGATTACGCGTGCGTGTCACCCTTCGCCGTCCTCAAGAGCCTGGATGAGCTGTGTCGGCGTGCGGTCGAGTTCGAGTGGCTGCAACGAAAGGCGACCGACGGCGGCTATGGGGACCACAAAGTCGCGAGGGAGCAAGTGCGCCTCAGGCTCGCGGACGCGATCGAGGGCGACATGCGAAGCGGCAGCGGCCTGGTCGAGGCGCAGCAGTATGGCGAGCTGTTTCGGCGCTATGTGCATCAGGTGAGCGCGTATGCGCGGAAAGAAAAACTCCGCAACACCGTGACCGGCAAGGACGAGCCGCCCGACGAGAAGATGATGCGCGAGGTCGAGACCTTGCTCGGTGTCGACAGCGCCGCGAAAGATCACCGCGACACCTTGCTCTCGCACGTGGCGGCCTGGGCCATCGATCATCCGGGGCAAGAGCCGAGGCACGAGGAGATTTTCGCGGACTACGTCGAGCGCATCCAGGCTGCGGCGTTCGCGCGTCTGCGGCAACCGCTCGCGAATCGAATGCGCGATCTGGTGACGCTGTTGCGGCATGCCGGTGCCGGGCTCGAGAGCGCTCCCAAGCGTGTCGCCGCTTCGATGCTGACGCGGCTCGCACCGCTTGGCTACGAGGCCGACAGCGCGGCGGACGCGGCGAGCTGGCTCTTGCGCGAGCGCTACGCCGACATCGTGGTTTGAGGCGCGATGGGGCAGGGACTCGTCGATTCACACTGCCACCTCGATCCGCGGCATTTCGAGGAGGGCGCAGACGAGGTGCTCGAGCGTGCGCGGGCGGCGGGCGTGGAGCGGTTCGTCGTCATCGGCGTCGACGGAACGGGCGAGGCGGCGCGCCACGCGGTGCGGCTCTCGGAGCGTCGCGAAGACGTGTGGGCCACCGTCGGCGTGCATCCGCACGATGCCACGAGCCTCGATGATGTGCGGGCGGCAGAGCTCGAACGACTCGCGCTTGGGCCTCGCGTCGTCGCCGTTGGTGAGGTCGGCCTCGACTACCACTACATGCACTCGCCGCGAGAGGCGCAAGCCGACGCATTCCGCGCGATGATTGCGCTCGCGCGGCGCGTCCAGAAACCCATCGTTATTCATACGCGCGAAGCCGCGAAGGACACGCTCTCGATCCTCGAGGACGAGGGCGCTCGCGAGGTCGGCGGCATCATCCACTGTTTCAGTGAGGACCGTGCCTTCGCGACGCGCGCGCTCGACCTTGGCTTCGACCTCTCCTTCTCGGGGATCGTGACCTTCAAGAACGCCGTGGCGATCCGCGACGTGGCGGCGTGGGCACCGGCTGAGCGCATCCTGATCGAGACCGACAGCCCCTACCTCGCGCCCGTGCCGCTGCGCGGAAGGCGCAACGAGCCGGCGAATCTCGTGCATACGGCGCGGGTCGTCGCCGAGCTGCGCAAGGTCGGGCTCGAGGTGGTCGCACGACTCACGCGCGACAACGCGACACGACGACTCGGCCTCGCGAGCTTGCCAAAGTAGCCTCCGCCGGCGCGGTCAATCGAAGTAGCCGGTGCAGAAATCGCGCTTCATGCTGCCGAGCGGAGGCTGGAGCTTCGTCGGGGACTGCAAGTTGTTCCAGCCGGTGCCGGTGGCGATCGTGTCGAGCACGTCGTTGGCCCAGCCGTAGAGCTGAAACTGGGCGCCGAGGTCCGCCGCAGTGCAGCGCCCGTCACCGTCCGTGTCGATGTAAACCGCCGACGACGGATAGCCGTAGTTCTCGGAGAGCGAGCGCGGACACGCCATCGAGAAGCTGCCGTCCTGGATCATCGTCGAGATGAGGACCGGGCGCCGCTCCACGGTGCCCTCGCCGACTTGGTCATTCTCAAACGCCGCCGCGACGACGAGCCGCCCGTTCCACTCCGAGAGCCGGGTGCCGGTAGCGGCGTAGTCGAACAGGGCATCCTGCGCGCACGTGAGGAGGCAGGTCGTGCCCGCTTCGGCACCGCATTCTTCGGGGCCGGACGATGCGCCACCACCTCCGCTACCGCTCGGGCCGGACGCGACGCTCGAGCCCGGCGCACCGCCCGCGCTGGCACTCGAGCCGGTCGCGCCACCAGCGCCAGGATCGACGACAGCCACTCCGCCGCACGCAGGATTCACGCACGCGAACAAGAGGAAAACGAGGGCACCGAATCCATCGCAACGACGGCGAATTCGCTGCCCCCGAGTTGACGAGCGCGTCGAACGACAGTGGATTTCGGCTGATATTGACCCGGCTGCTCGCATGACTCTGATCCTCGATTCTAGTGAATCGAGACACGACGGCACGGAATCCATCGCAACGACGCGCAATTGCCTCCGCGTGAGCCCATCGTCGTAGTCGGCCGCCCAAACCGCCGGCTCCTCGACCTTTCTGCCCCGCTCGGCAGGCTCGACCACCCAAGCCCAGGCCACGTTCGCCTTGCCAAAGCGCCCTTTTCCACCCTTTCCTACCCCTTCACATCGGCGATCTCGAGCGCGGCCATGTGCGCGTGGAGCACCCGGTAGGAACAGCTGCCGCTCACTTCGATTGGACTGCCGTTGGCCTCGAGCACCATCATCTTCGGTAGATCGAGCGAAACCACTTACGCGTTCATTGCGTCGTGAAATATATTGGAATCACAACGACCGCCGACCCGCCCTCGGGTGGCGCGAACCCAGCGCTTGAAACGGCGCCGTTGAGGCACTCGTCGATCGAGCCGAGCGGGCTGCCGCTGCCGTGGACGCTGAGCACTTCCCCATTGGGACCCACCGTCGCGACGAGGGTCACGCTACCCGCGAGCTGGGGATTGACGTCCAGGCCAGTCTGGTAGCACTGCCGGAAGCGCCCCGTCATGCGCGCGACTACGGCAGACGCATCCGCGATCTTGCCGCCGCTGACGATGGCCCCGCCGACTGACACGTTGCCTACGGGTGCCTTGCCGTTGGGTGTCTTCGCTGGCTCGGTCGCGCCAGTGACTAGTTCTTGGATACGGTGCCCAATGACACGCTTCGTCGGGGTGTCGGTGCTCGGCGTCTCGATGCTGGCGGTCTTGCTCGCCATCGCGGCGCGGATGGCGGTCGTCCCCGTCAGCGTGGCGAGGGTCGCGCCACCAACGAGCGCTAACGCCGCGAGCCCCAGGGTCAGCGCGAACTGCCGCACGTCCAACCCGGGGCGAGGCGGCGCGAGCGCGATGCCGGGGAGCGGAGTCATCGCGCGCCCTGAGGAAAGGCGCAGTGCGTTTTTCCGGCCAAGGACCGCGAGCAAATTCGCGGTGCCGGGCGTACTCATGTGAGCGGGCGGGTTTTCGAGCACCGCGCGCATGGCCGAAGGACCGCGGAATGCGAGCCAAAACACCGGCGCCGCCGCGAGCGCACCGCCGTCACGCGCGCGGGCGCGAATGGGCAGGAATGCATGCACGTGGCAGTACGGGCACTCTACCGTGTCGCCGACTCCGGGCCGCACGGCTCCGCCGCACTGCGGACACAACAGCGCCGCGAGCCCCGCCTGCGTCGCTTGGATCTTCACGCATTTGCGGTCGAGCCGCTGCTCGGACGAGATGATGGCGTTGAGTGCGCGATGAAAGTTACGCGCCTCTGCGGGCAGCGCCCACTCGGCTCGCTCCTGGCATCGCGGGCACGTCGTCGCACATTTGTCTGCGGCAAGTCGAACCTCGAGCGGCACGCGGCAACGCTTGCAGGTGGGGAAGCCCGCGCACGCTTCCATGTGGATCTGGCAAAAATCTTTGGACGCGAAGGTCTCGGTCACGCCGAGCAGGCGATGGGGGTTGTCGTCGCCTATCCACAAGAGCGGACTCGGGAACCTGCCCTCGCGCTCGGGCCCGGCGAGATCAGCGATGTCGTGCGCAAATATCAGCGCGTCACGCCACGCCTCTTTGTCAAAGCGTTGAAACGCGCCGCACTGGGAGCAGTTGACGCCACTGTCGAGCTCGATCCCATCGAGCGGCGAGTGGAACGCGCACGAGCGGCACGGATATGTGCAGCGCAACGCGACCCAGAGCACGTCAGCCTCTGGCGGCACGGCGCACCGAGGCGTGTCGAACGCGCCCTTGCACAGCGCGCAGCTCGTAGCGCGCAGCGGGGCGACGATGCCACAGGTGGCGCAGAGCGTGATCGTGCCCCCCGCGGGTGGCTGGCCGGCAGGGCTCATCATCCCAATTGCACGCTAGCAACAATTCGCGCGGCGCTGGGCACCCGTGAGCGGGTTACGATGCGCGATGCGGTTGTTCTCGACGCCGACGGAGTTTGGGATCATCGGCGTCGGCCAAGTAGCGCACGGCATCTTCGCGTTCGGACAGTTCGCGCGTGGCGTGGTGGCGGTCGGCCAGGTTGCCATCGGCGTCGTCGCCATCGGTCAAGTCGCGTTTTCGTTGGTCGGTGTCGGTATGGGTGGAGTCGGAGTCGTGTGGTTCGGCGGCATGTTCGGCGTCGGCGGTCGCGGGCTGGGGTTGTTAGTCATCAAGCTTCTGCCGGGGCTCGAGCAGGCGCGAACACCGCCGACGCTGGCGCCGCTCGACGCGGTCTGGCAAGGGCAGACCCGCGGCTTCGTCCACCTCGACGTCATGGCCACGGCGAGCGGTCCCGTCCTCGCGCACAACGGGCAAGCGGTGCCGGTAAAATTCATCCCGCAGGTCTTGTTCGCGCTTCGGAATGCCGCGACCTCGAGCGGCCTTCGGGAGATTTACGCATCGCTGCGTCGTGAAGGGACGCACGTGGTCTGCGACGCGCTCGTCGAGGTGCCGGGCACGCGTGCGAACCCGCGCGGGCTCGCCTCGGTGATCGCGCATGTGCTGAAATTCGCGGTGTTGGTCGTGCTGGCGGCGGCGTGGTTCGTCGCGTTCACCGAAGGCACGGATCGCCTGAAGGTCGCGCTGGCAGCCGTCGGCTCCCAGTGAACCGCGCGTCGAGAGCAGCGGCGCATCAGGTTCCTCGCCCCGCCGTGCTCGCGCTGCTCGAGGGCCCGATGAAAGCCAAGGCGGCGTTAGCCACCACGGATCTCGCTTGACTGCAATTTCGCGCGGTGGCTCTCTCGCGTTTTTCTAAGAGGAAAAGCTCATGAAACACCACGCTCTCGCCGCACTCGCTGGCGCCGCACTCGCTGGCGCCGCACTCCTCGCCCTCGCGACCGGATGCGACGGCAAGGTTGGCCAATGCAACGCCCTCATCAAGGTCATCAACGCAGCCCAAGCCAAGGTCAAAGTCCGTACCGCCACGGACGCTTCGACGATGACGCAAGCGGCCGACGACGTCGAAGTTGCGGCCAAGGACGTCGCTGGTGCCGAGGTCGCGCTGCCCGAGCTGAAGAAGTTTCGCGATGACTACAGCCAGCTTCTCGTCGCGATGGGCAAGACGATGCGTGACGCGGGCGCTGCGACCACGTCCGCAGATCTGGGCAAGCTCACGGCGTCCGCCAAGGACCTGTCGAAGGCCGCCGCGGCGGCGAGCAAGCTGACCGCCGACATCAACTCGTTCTGCCAAGGCAAGTAACCCCAGAGCGCTGGCGGCGTTGGACGATGCGCGCCGCTCTCACGCCTGAACAGCGCAGGCGAGCGGCAGTCGCCGGAGGACGATCACGTCCGGCCGGCGGCACCCCGGGGTCCGACGTCGGCGGCGCGCCCGCTCGGTGATGCGAGCCGTCCGGGCAGCGGCGTCGATCCGACCGAGCTTGGCCGCATGCGGTATCTCCGAAGGCTCTGGAGCAAGATCCACGCGGGCTGGAGCGCGGCCGATTTTCCGCGCACCGCCGTGGTTGCGGGGCGGCAGGGATACACGATCGTGAGCTTCACCGTGCGCGCCGACGGCACCGCCGGCAACGTTCGCGTCACGCGCCCGAGCGGCATCCCCGACTTCGACGCGCGCATGAAAAACGCCGTCCTGCGAGCCGCGCCGTTCGGAGCGCTGCCCGTCGAGCTAGGCCCCGCGCTCGAGCACAGCCACGAGTTCGTCGTGAGCAATCCCGTCGTGCTTCCGCCGAGAGCGAGGCTTTAGCTATAGCGATAATGCCGTAGCGAGTTATCGCTATAGCCATATCGAGCGGCGTGGCCCTGAGCGCCTTCCAGCGAGTTATCGCTATAGCCATAAGGAGCGAGCGCGTGCCGAAGGAGGGAGTGGGTGCCGAAGGAGGGAGTCGAACCCCCGACCCGGCGCGTATGAAACGCCTGCTCTAACCAACTGAGCTACTTCGGCGGACCGTGTTCGGCGGACCGTGGCGGCGCGGAATATGGTGGAACGGGTGGCGCCGCGTCAAGCCCGAAATCCAGGCGTGTAACAGCCCGAAATCATCGCGATCCGCGAGCCGGGAGCCTCACTTGTGGACGAACACCATCGTGCTCTCGGTGTCCTCGGCGACGCGCGTGCTGTGCCATCCCTCCGGCAGCTCGGGCGTCGCCCAGTGCCAGAGCCAGTGCGCGTCGACGGGAGCGAGCGTCACGTTGTGAAAATTCTCGGCCTCGCCGAAGTTCTTCTGCCAGTAGCTCCCGGTGATCGCGAAGCCGTCGGCGAACTCGAGCCCCCACGGCGCGTCCGCGATCGAGAACGCCCCCTTCGCCTCGGCGTCGTCGAGCTTCATGGTGACGTGCTTGGCGCGCACCCGGAAGGTGCCTTGAAGCGTGGCCGGCGCACCGGCGTTCGGATCGCCGAGCCGGTCCTGCCCGGTGCTCACCAGCGTCGCGAAGACGGGGCGCCGCCCTTCCCATGCGATGAGCGTTTGGTTCGCGAGCGAGATGTCGATCCACTTCTGTACGCCGCTCGCAAATTCTGGGAATTTGTGACGCGCCTGGACGAGGATGAGGTCCCGATGGCGGATCCAGCGCTCGTCGTCGATCGAGTAGAACAGCGTGCTGTCGATCGTGCGAAAGCGACCCGTCAAGGGCAGCGCTTGATTGTGCTCGAGCTCTTCGTCGAGGCGCTCGGGCTTGGTGTCCTTCTTCAGCCGATACGTGTGCGGGTTGCGCAGCGCGAAGCCGACCGGGAGGTTCTTGCCGCGCAGCGGAATGCCGAAGAACGTCGAGCCTAGCGCCTCGTTCAGCCGATCGATGGGGACGAACTGGCCGTCGGCTGCGATGCCGAAGCGACGCTCGCTCGCGCCTTCCCCGACGACGAAAGAACCCGTGATCGCGACGCCGCTCTTGGCCTTGAGCACTCGCGTCTCGATGCCGCCGACGAGGGTCGTTCCGTAGCCGAGGAACGACGGCAACGAGGCTGGCCCCGGAAAGGAGAACCAGCTCGCGACGGTGCGGTACCCGTCTGGACCGACGCCCGCCGCATCGCGTTCGAGCACGGGGACACCCGTCGGGAGGAAGGCCCCATCGAGCGGAACGTCCGTCGCGCTTGGGCCGAGCCGACGCGCTCCGACCTCATCGGCGACGGCCTTGTGCTTGTCCTCCGCGAGGGCCTGTTCTTCCGCCGTCGGCAGCGCGGCGTAGAGCACTGCGGCACCGTCGCGCACGCGGCCATATCGGTAGGGCAGGGCCGCATCGAGCGCCGGCCCTTCACTGAAGGCCTTGGAGACGGGCAGCTCGAGATCGACGCTGCTGTCGACACCGGCGCACACGAACCCGCGCGGACGAATCGCGAACCAGCCACCCTCGCAGCCGCGCTTCGAATACGGCGTCTCCGCGCGCGCGACCTTCGCGCCCAAGCGCAACGAGCCGATGACGTTGCCCGTGAGCGCGGGCCGATCGTAGATCGACGCGCCGTGCCGCAAGCTGACGAGTTTGGGGCCATTTGCCTGCGGAACGGGCACGTTCGGGATCCCCTCGTCCTCGATCACCGGCTCGTCCGGCGCCTGGGTGCCGCAGCCGCCGAAGAGCGCGAGCCCGAGCGCCGCGAGTCCCACGAAACGGACAGCGCCGGTCGTAGCGGGCGCCGCGAAACGGACAGCGCCGGTCGTAGCGGGCGCCGCGAAACGCTTCCAGCTGCTGACAGCGGAGGTCGTGTGGCGATGCATGTCCGAGCCATGCCGCACTGTCCACGCGCGGGCCAAGATCGCGGTGCCGCAAGAACCGCACGGCGACAGCGGGCACCCCGGCGAGGCCGGCGAATTGGGTGAGACGCCGGCGCGCAAATCGGCCAGCTCACGAATCGGCCTGCTGGCGAACTGTGCTATCGCTCGCCGCCCCCGATGCTCGAGCGCGAGATTGCGGCCCACCCGCCTGCCCCCGCCACGCTTGGTGCATGGCCGATGGTTGCGGCCTCGCTGCTCGGCGCTGCCTCGATTTCGCTCGAGCTTGCGTCGTTTCGACTCGACGCGGCGATCGTCGGTCGTCCCTACGCGTGGTTGGTGGCGCTCTTGGTGCCCGCGCTCGCAGGCTTCGTGACGGCGGTGGCC
The DNA here is from genome assembly GCA_009692485.1 of Myxococcales bacterium. GTDB lineage: Bacteria > Myxococcota_A > Polyangia > Polyangiales > Polyangiaceae > SYFR01. Next base: position 16,667 of record SHZB01000007.1, on the reverse strand, counting down.
GCGGCGCGTTCCGGCGGTGTGCGTCCGACGCGGGATGCCCAGCGTGCATCGGCAGCGGCCCTCGTCGCCGGAGCCGGTGCAGTCGCGGCGGCGGTCGTGTTGCCGTGGATGAGCCAGATGCTCGGCAAGAAGGACGCGGTGGCGTGGGCCATCTGCCTCCCGGTCGTCGCCTGGGCCGCGGCGCAAGGTGGGATCGCGGCGGCGCTCGGATTTACGCTGCGGGCGGAGCGCGGGCGGCTCGGTCGCGTGGGTCTTGCGTTCGGGGTCGGTGGCGCGGCCGGAGCGCTCTTGGTCCCGCTCGCCATGAGCATCGGCGCGCCGCGTACGCTGCTCGTCATCGGTGTCGCGTGCGCGCTCGCGGCGATCGCCCTGGCACGCTCTGCCCGCGGCGATCGACAAAGCTCGTTTGCGCTCGTGACGTTGCCGCTCGCGCTCGTGGCGCTGTTCATCGGTGATCTGCGCGTGCCCTGGCTGCGCGTTCGCACCGACGCGGCTCGGCGCGGTCGCGTGGGGCACTCGATTTGGTCGCCGCTTGGAGTCATCGCCGTCGATCCCCAAAAGCAGAAAGACCTAGAATTTACGGTCGATCAGCTCGATCCGACGCCCATTTACGTGGCCAGCAAAGGCAAGGCGTCCTTCGCGATCACGGACCTCGGCTACGCGCTCGCCGAGGCGACCGTTGGCGCGCTCTTGGTCGTTCACTCTGGGGGCGCACGCGAGATCGGTGTCGGGCGCCGCGAGGGCCACGAGCGCGTCGATGCGATCGAGCCGAGCGCCGACACCCTGGCGATGCTCGCGCAGCGTTACGACCGAGAGGCGGACGGGCTCTTGCGCGGCTCGGACCGCGGCCTCCTCAAGCTCGGCGACGGTCGCGGACTTGCAGCGCTCGGGACTCGCTACCAGCGCATCCTGCTCGTCGGGGCGGGCTCCTTCGAGCAGGCGGCGCCACGCTTTTTGCACGAGCCGCTCAGGCGACATTCGCTCGAGGCGCTGCGCGAGAGCCTCGCTGTCCTCGACGAGCCGCGCGGCCTCTTGATGGTGCGGACACCGAAAGAGGGGCTCGACGATTTGCTCGCCACGCTCGCGGTGGCCGCAGGCGGCATCGAGGTGATCGCAGAGCGCGTCGTCGCCTGCAGCGAGCGCGAACCTGCGGGCGCGGCGCTGGCCATCTTGCGCGGCGGCAAGCTCGGCGCACCCGAGCGCGAGCGGCTCATCAAGGAGTGCAAGCGCCGCGGCCTCGTGGTCGAGCTCACACCCGACGCGTCGTCGCAGCGCGCAGCGATGGATGCGGCGGGGCGCGCAGCGACGGGTGCGACGGGGCGCGGCGACCGCAAGCGCGACGAGAAAGAGCGCGCGCAAAGCGAACGGCTCGAGCGGGTCCTTGCCGCGAGCGTCATCACGGACGAACACCCCTATCCGCGGCCACCGAAAATGCGCCGCTTGCTCTCTGCCGCGCGCGAAGAACTCGTAAGCCTGTGGGCCTTCGCGAAAGATCCGAAGCGGCGGCATCCGAGCGCGCCGTCGGTGGCGACACCCGCGCCGGCGAACGGCGGCGCAGAGGTCCTTGCGGTGCCGATCGGGCTCGCGGCGATCGCCATCGGAGCGAGCCTCTCCTGCGCGCTCTTGTTGCTCGCGCTGTTCCTTCCCATCAGCGGAAATCGCGCTGAAAAGCCCGGAATTTGCTGGCGAATCGCGATCGCGCTCTTCGGCATGGCCTCGTCCTTCGCGCTCGTGGCGTCGGCCGATCACGCCCTCCGGCTCTTCGGCTCGCCGGCTGCGTCGTGGTCCCTGGTCGTGCCGCTCGGCCTCGTCGGAACCGCCGTGGGTCGCGCCGCCGCGGACATGGCCGTGCGGTCGCGCGTGGCATCGCACCTCGCGCGAGCCGCGATTTTCGGCGTCGTGGCGCTCGGGGCTCTCGGCTTCGTGCTGTCGCCGCTCGCGGGCGTTCTCGTCCTTGCGCCCACGGCTCGCATCGCGGTCGCTGCGCTCATCCTCATCTTCGCTGGCGCTGCCGTCGCATGCGCCGCAACTCTGTCCTTGCGGCTCATCGCGCCGCACTCATCCGCTGCTCTCGGCTGGGGTGTGGGCGTCGAGCTCGTTGGGGTCGCGGCCGGCGCGGGTCTCGCCCAGCTCGCCGTTCGCACCTTCGCCGTGACGCCGCTGTTCTTGCTCGCGGCGGCGCTCGTCGGAGTCGCCAGCGCCCTCGCGTGGTTCGGCACGCGCCAGCTCACGAGCGTCGGCCGAACAGACTTCGCGGGGAGACCAACTTGAGCGACCACGCCGCCGCAAGAAACGCCGCACCGGCGAGCGTCAACACCACCAGCGCGATCAGCGGCTCGCTCGTTCGGCCTGCAAAATAGCGCGCCGCCGCCATCGGAGGGCCCAAGGTCAAGAGGGCGAGCGCGAGCAGACGAGCTGTCGGCAGCGTGGCAAGTCCGAGCCCGCCGAGCTCACCGCGAAGCCGTGCCGCGAGCAGCCCCGCCTCGAGCCACGCTGCCAACGCCGCGCCGGCCACCACGCCCCGCACGCCGAAGCGTTGCATCAGCGCGAGCGAACAGAGGGTACTGACCACGACCCGCGCGATCGCACACCGCGCGGGCGTTCGCGTATCCCCTAGCGCGAACGACGCCGTCGCGAAGAGCCGTCCAGCCGCGTTGCCGATCAGCGCCACGCCGTACACGCTCAACGCCTCGGCCACGCGCGCGCTCGACTCGCCAGCGAACTCCCCGGTGCGCAGCAAGACAACGACGAGCTCGTTGGCAAATCCGCACAGGACGACCACGGCCGGCACCGCGAGCGTGAGCGTGCGCGCGAGCCCCGCGACGAGGCGCACACGGATCCGCGTCGCAGTTTCGGTCGCGTCACTCGCCGCCGTCGCGCTCGCCAGCTCGGGCAAGGCCGCGGCCGCTTCGCCCGTGCCGAGCACGCTCATCGGCAACAGGTAAAGCATCTGCGCGTAACCGAAGGTCGCCATCGCGCCCGCCCCGAGGAAGCTCACGAGCAGCGTATCCACGAGCCCCGAGAGCTGAACGACGCCGCGGCCCAGCAGCGCGGAAGGGAGCTTGCTGATCGCTTCGCGCGTCCCCGCGACGGCGAGGCTCAGCGTCGGGTGCAGCGTGCCGAGATAGCGCCGCGCGCGCGCCAACAACAATCCAAGCTGGAGCGACGCGCCGCCAAAGGCACCGAGACTCAGCGCCCACGCGAGCTTCTCCTCGCGCATCCCGAGGACGCTGCCCGCGACGACGAGCGCCGCGATTTGCACCGCGCTCCATGCGACCGGAGCGGCATAGGACACGAAGAAATCGCCGTGCGCGTTGAGCACCCCAAGCGCCCATGCGCCGATCACCAAGAGGCCTGTCATCGGAAACAAAATCCGCACGAGCTCGGTCGTGAGCGCGCGCTCTTCGGCTCCGAATCCCCACGCCACCGCGAGGCTCAGCCACGGTGCGAGGGCGACCCCAAGCGCCGAGACGACGACCACGGCGAGCGCAAGCAACCCGAGCGAGGCCCGCGCAAGCTCGCGGGCTTCGTCGTGCTTTCCCTGGGCCCGAAGGCGCGCGTAGACCGGGATGAAGCTCGCGCTGAGCGTGCCCTCGCCGAACAGATTTTGCGCGACGTTGCCAATCCGAAACGACGCGGCGAGCACGTCCGCGATCACGGAAGTGCCGAAATAATGGGCCGTTACGCGCTGCCGCACGAGCCCGACCCCTCGCGACAACAAGATCCCGAGGGACACCGCGAGCGCCGCGCGTCCGCTCGTCTCCTGCTTCGGCTCGGCCTGCGACACGGCCCCTTGTCGCTCAAACCACGCCGCGCGGACAAGACCCCGGCACGTCGCCGCCGACTGGGCGTGCGGGCAGGCCATGGTTCGCGGACACGAGCTTGTTGGCGCACTCGCGGTTGTTGGCGGACACGAGCTTGTTGGTGAACTCTAGGTCGCGCATTCGTCCCGGCTCACGTTAAGCTCCGCGCGTGCTGTTATTTCCTCGCTTGCTCACTCGCCTCGTGGTCCTGACCCCGCTTGCCGCTTACGTCGGCGCCGCGGGTTGCTACGAAGAGTCCGTTCCGCCCGCAGACGACGGCGTGATCCTGACGGGCGCGGGTGGGGCCGTGGCTGCGACCGGCGCGAGCTCCACCGCAGCTGGCACGACTGCCTCGCAGAGCGCCACCGGAACTGGCACAGGAACGGGCGCCACCACCTCGACGTCAGCGTCGTCCGCAAGCAATGGCTCCGTCGGTTCCGGGCCCGCGTGCAACGACTCCGGCGTCGGCGAGCCCAACCAAAATGAAGGCACGGCCCACGTGCTCGTGACGCCCACGCTCTCGGACTGCGACGGCGACGCAGGCAAGGTCATCGGCCGGCTCAAGAAGGGCGACATCGATTGGTTCACCTATACCGGTGACGACACCTTCAGCTGCAGCGTGGATCCGTCGCGCACGTTGAGCCCCGAGGGCGAGGGCGTCCGGCTCTGCAAGTACATCGAGTGCCTCACCGGCGAGACCACCTTCACGTGCCCCGCCGGCACCACCGCCGACACCAGCGCCGAGAAGCGCGCGGGTTGCTGCGGCCCGGCTGGCTTCGTCATCGGAGATATCAACTGCGCCGGCAGCCTCGATGAACAGACTTACGTGTACCTGCGGGTCGATCTTCCGGGCGCGGACGAAGCCAGCTGTCTCGATTACACGCTGACCTATCACTACTGACGCCTCGACGATTCTCGCGTAGGGGACCGCGATGCTGCACGCGGATCAGGAGCTCGTACGGACGGCCGTCAAGACCATTCAAATGCTCGCCGTCGACGGCGTAGAAAAGGCGAATAGCGGGCATCCCGGCGCACCGATGGGGCTCGCGGCGATCGGCTTCGAGCTCTGGCAAGAGCTGCGCTTCGACCCCGAGCGGCCAGACTGGCCCAATCGCGATCGCTTCGTGTTGTCGTGCGGCCACGCGTCGATGTTGCTCTATGCGCTCTTGCATCTCTCGGGCTACGACCTCTCGCTCGACGATCTCAAATCCTTTCGCCAGTGGGGCTCGCGCACGCCCGGCCACCCCGAGCGCGGCCTCACGCCCGGAGTCGAGACGACCACCGGACCGCTCGGACAGGGCTTCGCGAACGCCGTCGGAGTCGCCGCCAGCATCAAGATGCTCGCCGCTCGCTTCGAGGCTCAAGACCCCCAGCTCTTCGACGCGCGCGTGTTCGGCATCGCCTCCGACGGCGACATGATGGAGGGCGTGTCGGGCGAGGCGGCCAGTCTCGCGGGCCACCTCGGTCTCGACAACTTGGTCTTCTTCTACGACGACAACGGGATCACCATCGACGGCAAGACCGAGCTCGCTTTCAGCGAAGACGTCGGCAAGCGCTTCGAGGCCTACGGCTGGCGCGTCTTGGCTTGCGACGGCCATGACAGCGCCTCGATTCGCGCAGCCCTCAAAGCTGCGATCCTGGAGGACGCACGCCCCTCGCTCATCATCGCGAAGACCCATATCGGCATGGGCTCTCCCAAGAAGCAGGACACCTCTGCGGCGCACGGCGAGCCGCTCGGCAAGGCCGAGATCCTCGCCACGAAACAGGCAATCGGTTGGCCCGTAGAGCCCGCGTTTCTCGTGCCCGACGAGGTGCGCGCCCACTTCGCCACTCGCGCTGTTCTAGGCAAGAAGCTTCGCGCCGAATGGGAAGCTCGCCGGGACGCCGCGTTTGCAGAGGACGGCGAGGCGGCCACGCTCTACCAATCGCTGCTCGAGCGCAGGGTCCCGGCATCCATCCTCGAAGAACTGCTCCTCGCGGCTCCCGAGAAAGAGGACGCGACCCGCAACATCAGCAACGTCATTCAGCAGCGCGCGGCGGCGCTCGTGCCCGCGCTGGTCGGCGGCTCCGCGGATTTGACGCCCTCCAACAAGACGTATCTCAAGGACTCGCCGGCGATTCAGCGCGGCAACTTCGGCGGTCGCAACTACCACTTTGGCATTCGCGAACATGCCATGGGCGCGATCGCCAACGGCCTCGCCCAGGGTGGCGCGTTCATCCCTTATACGAGCACCTTCCTCGTCTTCAGCGACTACATGCGGCCGGCCATTCGCCTCGCTGCTTTATCGCACTTGCAGAGCCTCTACATCTTCACGCACGACAGCCTCTATCTCGGAGAGGACGGCCCCACGCACCAACCGGTCGAGCACCTCGCCGCGCTACGTGCCATTCCGAATCTCGACGTCATGCGTCCCGCCGACGCGCTCGAGTGCGCCGCCGCCTGGGCCCACGCGCTCGCACGCAAGCATGGCCCGACGGCCTTCTCGCTGACCCGCCAGAACGTCCCGAAGCTCACGCGCCCCCCGGGATTCAAGCCAAACGACCTACTTCGCGGCGCTTACATTCTCGACGAGGCAACGGCCCCGCTCGCGGCCGTGCTCATCGCTACCGGGGCCGAGGTTGGGGTCGCCGTCGGTGCCAAGCGGGCTCTCGGCGAGCGCGGCGACGGGCTCCGCATCGTGTCGGCGCCGTGCTGGGAGCAATTTGAGCGCGAGCCTCACGATTACCAATTAGCGATTCTTCCTCATGGCATTAGGCGCTGCTCGGTCGAGCTTGGCATCACCGCCTTCTGGCGCGGCGTCGTCGGTCTCGATGGCCTCGCGCTCGGTCACGATACCTTTGGCTATTCGGCCCCGTGGCAGGTCATCCGCGAGAAGGTCGGCATGACCCCCGAGTCGATCGCCGAGCGCGTCGGCGCCTGGCTCGGCTGAGCCGCATTGGCAACTAGGCTGAGCCCAATTGGCAACTAGCGCCCGCCGCATTGGCAACCAGGCTGATTCTGATTGGCAACCAGGCTGATTCTGATTGGCAACTAGCGCCCGCGCCCGGCGCCTTCACCCGAGATCGCGGAGCGCCGCTTTTGCCGCATTGAGCCCGCACGCGCCGTGCACGCCCGCGCCTGGATGGGCATAGCTCGAGCCGAGGTAGAGCCCTCGCACCGGCGTGCGATAACGGTAATAGGGAAACACCGGGCGCAAGAACAGCTGGTTGTGAAGCTGCGCCGACCCGCCGCCGAGATCACCCCCAATGAGGTTCTCATTCGTGGCCGCGAGATCGGGTGGAGCCGTCACGTGGCGCGCGAGGATGACCTCTCGAAATCCCGGCGCCAGCTCTTCGATGCGCGCCTCGATGCGGTCGGCGAAGCGCTCCCGCTCGCTCGTCCAAGGCAGCGCCGACGGCACTCGCGAATAGGCCCATAGCGTGTGTTGACCGGCGGGCGCGCGCGTCGGATCCGCGAGCGACTGTTGGCCAATCACCAGATAGGGGTGTTCGGGCAGCACGCCGGCGCGCACCTCGCGGACGAAGCGCTCGAGATCGTCGTTGCTGTCACCCGCGTGAACGACCGCGGCCCGGGTACACGCTTCGCTCTGCCAAGGCACCGCTTTGGCGAGCGCCCAGTCCATCTTGAAGGTGCCAAAGCCGTGCCGAAATTGCCGCATTTTCCGGCGAATGCGCGACGGCACCGAATCTTCGGGCAGCATCCGCAAGTAGAGCGTCGGGGCCGCGACGTCGGCGACGATCACCCTCGCCCGAAGCTCCTCACCGCTCGCCGTACGCACGCCCACGCCGCGACCGGAGCGCACCAAGATCTGCTCGACATGCACGCCCGTGCGGATGCTTCCGCCGGCCTCGTCGAGCCGTCGCAGCAACGCCGCGGTGATGGCGCCCGCCCCTCCGACGGGAATCCAGTTTCCGCTCGTGCCCGCGAGCGCTGCCAGCATGAAGCCCACCGCGGCGCCGCAGCGATCGGCTGGCGCGATGTCGGTGTGGAGCGCGAGCCCCGGCAATATTCGGCGTGCGGCCTCGGTCGCGAACAGTCGCTCGGAGAGTCCGCGCCCGCTCGACAGCCCAATGCGAGCGAACTTCGCGAGCGTGACCGGCCCGAGCGCGAGCGCGTCCATCAGCGGTACCGGCGGCGCAAGCAGCACCCGCACCAGGTGCTCCCTCACGCGGGCAAACCACGTGGCCACGCTCCTCCACCGGGCGCCATCGACGCCGAGGCCGCGCACCGTCGCCTCGAGATCCGCCGATATCGCGCCGCAGCTTCCGTCTTTGCCCGGGTGCGCGCTGTCGATCTCCGCGCGGCACCAGCGCAAGCCCGCCTGCTCGAGATCGAGCGCGACGAGGGCCGGGCTCACGTGGCTGAAGGGGAAGAATCCAGCCCCGAGATCGTGGACGAAGCCGGGTCGGGTGAGCTCGCGCGATCGCACGGCACCACCCGGCTCGCGGTTGGCCTCGAGCACCACCACGTCGAGCCCCGCCCGCGCCAGCGTGATCGCCGCGACCAGACCATTGGGGCCCGACCCCACGACGATGGCTTCGTTCATGTGTGGAGGCGTTCATGCGTGGAGGCGCAGTCGCCCAGCCAAGAACGGAAGGATGCGCCGTTCGCGGACCTAGAACATCCCGGTGAAATTCACGGCCGGCGACAGCGTCACGCCGAAGGTCGGAAGCATGATCATCGTTTTGAGTTCGGCACCGACCCCGAAGTTCGGGTGCAGCGCGAGGAGGGTACCGACGCCAACTGGGACGAAGGCGAGCCCCGTGATCTGATAGGCCTCCACGTCATCGCGCTGCTTGCTGCCCGCGGGGCAGCGGCCGCCCGCACTTCCGGTCACGGGCGTGAAGTCGTCGGCCAGCGTGTCGCATACCGTCACGGTCACCCCGGCGTTGACCTGCCCGCCGCCGATACCGGTGAACGCGTACGCCCGCGGGAACCAAAAATTGCCTTTCGCGTGCTGTTCGGCGGCGATGGCGTCGAGGAAGAAGTACGACGCGCGCCCCTCGGCGTGCCACATCGCAAAATCGAGCGCCACGGGCTGCCGGCAAATGCCCTCGTTTCCGGGGTTCGCTTCCTGGCAGCTCGTGAAGCGGCTCTCGACGTCCCCGACGGCGGGCGAGCCCCCGAAGGCGATGCCGATCCGCGCGCCGATCGCGAGGCCGTACGGAAGCATGCGGTCGTAGCCAAGGAGCAGCCGGCCCGAAGCGAGGGACGCACCGCCGACCACCTCGTTGAAGCGACCCTTGGTAGGCCGCCCGAGGAACTCGCCGTCCGCGTCGAAGCAAAAGTAGTTGTCGTGCGGCTGCTCGAACTTGCCACTCGCGTCCGTGGAGCCGCAGACGTCTTCGGCTCCGGACAGGAACAGCATGTCGAGTCCGAGGCTGAGGGTCGCGAGGTTTTTCTTCTGCTCACCCGAGCCGGCCTTCCCGCCGTCGCTGCCGCCGCTGCCGCCGCCGCTGCCACCGTCGCCGCCGCCGCTGCTCTCCTGCTCGCAGCTGCCGCTCTTGCATTCGTAGCCAGGACGGCACTCTTTCGTAGCCTCGCAGCTTGCGCCCCAGCCCTTGTCGCCTCGCTCGCCCTCGCCGCCGACCTTCTTGCCCGCGCAGCCCGGAAAGTCGGGTGGGCACTCGACCGAGGTGCATTTCTGCGGGGGATCTTCACCGGGCAAGCTCGGCTGATCGCCCTCGATAGCGTTCTTGATCGTGACCTCGAGTGGCGCCTTCAGGCTCCCCGCCTGCGCCACCGGATCGCCCGCGCCGTCCTTGATGAAGATGTAGAGCTTGAGCTTTCCGGTTGTAGTCACCTGTGTACAGGGGATCAGCGCGCTGAAGCCGCCCTTGGACTTCTTCATGTTGATCGCGAGCCACTTGGTCTCGCCAAATGGCTTGTATCGGAGCTTCGCGGCCTCGGCCTCGACGCCCTCTTCGACCGGCAAGAAGATCGGCAATGGCGTGTTCACGAGCGCCTCGCCGGGTGGCGTCCATTCGAGCGCGCTGCCGCCGTCGTCGTCGCCCTTGTCTTCTTTATCGGGCTTGTCTTCCTTATCGGCCTTATCGGGCTTGTCTTCCTTATCGGCCTTATCGGGCTTGTCTTCTTTATCGGCCTTATCGGGCTTGTCTTCTTTATCGGCCTTATCGGGCTTGTCTTCTTTATCGGCCTTATCGCCGGCGTCGCCCTTCTTGGCGGCGGCTTTGGCCTCTTTGAAGAGCTTCTTCAGCTCGTCATTGAAATAGATTTCGAGCGCCTCGGCCTTCGGATCCGCGTCGAATGCCTTCGCGAATTCGGCCTTGGCGTTCTTGAGATCGCTCTTGCCGGCGCCGTGGACCACGGCGAGCCCGACGTGCAGCTTCGAGCGCAGCTCTTTGTCGCACTTCTTCGCGCAGAGCTTCACGGCCTTGTTCAGCTTCGTGAGCGCGTCGTCGAGCTTCACGTTGAAGTAGTCGTCGTCCATCGCTTGCGCGAAGAGCTTTTCGGCCTGGGCGTCTTGCGCGCGCGCGGCGGCGGGCGCGAGGGTTAGGCACAGCGCCGTCGTGAGTGTCGCCAGGGCGCGTGCGTACCTTGAGAGTGCGCGAGCGGGCCGGGCGGGAGCGAGTGGGTCGAGGCGTAGCGGCAAGAGATCCTCCGTGACATGCAATCCGTGGGCACGCGGCGAGAGCGCGGCCCGGAAACTTCTAGTTCTTGGTCCCCTCGACGCGCAAGAACTGCACGCGCCGATTCAGCGCGCGGTTTCGGTCGTCGGTGTTGGGGACGAGCGGCTTTTCCATTCCGTGGCCGGTCGCAGCGAGGCGGTCCGGCGCGACGCCGTGCTCGACGAGGTATTTACGTACCGAGTCGGCGCGCTGTTGGCTCAGTTTCTTGTTGAGCTTGGCGGGGCCGACGTTGTCGGTGTGACCCTGAACCTCGATCTTGAACTTCAGGTTCGCCTTCAGCACATCGACGACCGCATCGAGCACCGGAAAGCTCTCGGGTCGGATCACCGCCTTGTTGAAGGCGAAGTGGATCTGCTGGGTTATCTTGATTTCTTTTTCAGTGACGACGACGAGCTGCGGCTTCTGCGGGCAGCCTTTGCGTGCGCCGTCCTTCGCGCCCGGCACGAATGGGCACTCATCTTCGAGATCGAGGACCTCATCGCCGTCGTTGTCGGGCTCGGGGCAACCATCCGCGTCTTCATGCCCGTCCGGATCTTCTGGCTGGCTCACGCACTCGGGCTTGGCCTCTTTCTGGTCGAGGACGCCGTCGAGATCGTTGTCGACGTCGGGGCAACCGTCCTCGTCGAGGTAGCCGTCCTTGTCCTCGGCCAAGAGTTCGCAGTCGTCCTTCGAGTCCGCGAGGCCGTCCGAGTCGCTGTCCGGATCGTCGGGGCACCCGTCTTCGTCTTCGAAGCCGTTGTAGTTCTCGGGCTTGTCGGGGCACCCGTCGTCGGGATCGAGCCGTCCGTCCGCATCTTTGTCCCCCGGCTTTGGCGGCGGCGGCGGCTTCGGCGGCGGCGGCTCGTCCATCACGAAGCCGCGGTCCGTGCACTGTGTCGGCGGCGAGAGATCGTACGCGGCACGGGCGTTCGCTCGCGCGACGATGAGGTGGTCTTCGGCGCGGAAGATGTTGGCTTGCCCGAGCTCCACCTGCGCAAATTTCGTGTGCGCCACGGCCAATGCCAGCTCGCGCGGGGCGCATCTGCGCGCGCCGTTGCGGTCCGCCTGCTTCACAAGCTGCTCGAGGCCATCGATCTCGCCGTGCATCACCGGCACGCGTGAGCACGCGCTCGAGAGCACGAGCGTGAGCGCCGCCGCCGCCAGCGTGAGCCCGGTCGTCGCATGCGAAGCGGTCGTCGCGCGCGAAGCGGCCGTCGCATGCGAAGCGGTCGTCGCGCGCGAAGCGGTCGTCGCATGCGAAGCGGTCGTCGCGCGAGAATGGAGCCTAGTACGAGCCGAATTGCTCATCGCCCGCCGCTCTCGTGGGCCGCCTTCGCGTTCACGATGGCCTTTTCGGCAAACTCGTTCGCGAGATCGCAAAACAGAATCGCGTCGCCGTAAGAGGCCTCGGCCGCCTCTTCCATCGCCTTCTCGAGGTTGGCCTCGGCGAAGTAGTACTCGAAGCCCGCGAGGCGATCGGCCCCGAGCACCTTCGCCTGTTCGAGCGAGGCCGCGGCGCTGTTGGCCTTGTAAGCGTAGACGCCGCCGACGATGCAGCCGCCCTGGGTCGCGGCCACGAGACCCATCGCAATCAACGTCAGGCGCAAGTTGTGTCTAGGGCCCGTCAACCGGCATCCTTTTCGCAGTGCAACGCGGCCACACGCTAGCAAATCGACCTGTGCCGCGTCAATAACGGCCGACGCTACTGTTGCCGTCGAGCGCTCCGCTGGCTGCCCTGAACGGTTCAGCGCTCCGCTGTCTGCCCCGGGTTGTTGGCCGAGGGGTCATGTTGTCACGGCCATGACCGCGGCGCGAAAGGTTGCGGGCCGTTTTTTTTACCTTCCACGGCCGGCTTGGGCAGGGTCTGGGATCCATGCTCCGCCCATCGGCACATGCGTTTCCAGGGGGAGCCATCTCACGCGTCGTGATCGCGCACGGGGTTGGCGCGCGGCCCGATTCGCCGAAGGTGTGGGCTCGCCGAAGGTGTGGGCTCGCCGAAGGTGTGGGCTCGCCGAAGGTGTGGGCTCGCCGCGCCTCACTTCGCGAGCATGCGCGTGGTCATGCGCCGGAGCCGCTCCGGCATCCGGTGATGGTGACCGCCGTGCTTGCCGGGGTACTCGTCAAGCGCATAGGAAATGCCGTGGGCTGCGAGTTTTTTCGCGATTTGGCGGTGCCCGAACTGCAGGCCGTACTCATCGTCGAGGCCGGCCTCGAGGTGGATCCAGCGCAGGCTGCGGAGCTCGGTGACGTAGCGGTCGACCATCGCGATCGGATCCCACGCGCACAGCCTCCGCCAGGCATCGTCGACGAGCTCGCCGGTCTCGAGGTCGAACCACAAGTCGCCCTTGATCACGGGCACCTCGACGTTGGGCGTGTAGCAGGACGCCATCGACAGCGTGAGCATCGCCACGACGGCCGTGCTCCCCATCAACGCGAAGGGATTGGGGTTGGCGAGAAACGATTCGACGAACTTCTCTACGCCGCCGGCTGCGTTCACCGCCGAGATGGTGGGCGGGATCACGTTGCGATACATGAACTCGTACCAGCTGTCGCCCGCGCTGCTGCAGACAGCGCCGAAGCGGTCGCTGCGCATCATGCCGAAAGCGAGCGCCCCGAAGCCGCCGCTCGAGTGACCGATGACGCCACGGTAATCCCGGCTTTTGTGCGTGTGAAAGCGCCCGTCGATGTAGTCGACCAGCTCGTCTGTGACGTAATCCATGTAATTGCCATTGGCAGGTGAGTTGACGTACTGGCTCGCACCGAGGCGCGTCGCGCAGTCCGGAAACACGACGATGCAAGCCGGTAGCGTGCCGTCCGTGATGAGCTGATCGAGGCGGTCCGTCAGCGTGAAAGAGAAGGCCCCGCCGTCCGCGAGGTAGTGCGCCCCGCGGCCCGACCAGCCGGCGAGCAAGAAGACCACCGGATAGGGCTCGCGGCGTCGCTCGGAGTAATCGGGCGGAAGGTACACGGGCACGTTGCGGACGAAGGGATCGCCCATGGGATTGTGCTCGAGGACCGCGCTCGTGTGACGGAAGTGCCGGACGTAGGACATCGCCCGAGTCCTTTCCGCGCGGCGCCGCGCCACGTCAAGCGACCTTCCGCGGTGTGGAGCGCGACCTTCCGCGGTGTGGAGCGCGACCTTAGCGAGGCCATCTTCCCGCTGCTCGGTACGGCGTTCGTCGTGTTGGTGGCGCTCCCGGTGTGCGCGCTCGTCGCGAAGCTCGGGCTGATGGTCCTCGAGCGCGATGACGTGGGCGGGCCGCTCCATGGACTGACCCTTCGGTGCGCTTCCGTTGCAAGCGAAGGACATCGGCAAGTAGTCCGCTATATTTGCTACACATCCAATCAACAGTTGCTGGCAACGGCAACAACATCCTGCTACGAAATCATCGATGGCCAAGCGATTGAAGCGACGGGGTGAGACCGTCACCTTCTCGGTTTCCGTCGATCCGGCGACGAAAAAGTTGCTGCGCGACATCGCGGATCGCTCGTACCAAGGAAACGTGTCTGAGCTCATTACTCAGATCGCGCAGCAAGCGGCTCGTCAACAGGCCGCGGGTGAGCTGCTGAGGTCCCATGGGCGGCCTGCGATGAGCGATGCCGAGGCCGGGGCATTCCAGGATACGATTGCGGCAGAGCTCGCTGGCCGCCGCGCACCGAAGAAGAAGCGCCGCCGCGCCGCATGAGCACACGCTACGTTTTCGACACCGGCGCGTTGATTGGTGCCGAGCGGGGTGACAAGCGCCCGCTCGACTACCTTGCGCTGGTACAGCGAGGGCAAGCGGAAATCGTGACTCCGATCGTGTGCATCATCGAGTGGTGGCGGGGCCGCACCGACCGCTGCGAGAAGCTCTTGCGCGCCATCGTTGTGGAGCCTCTGCCACTCTCGGTCGCCCAGGCAGCGGGCATGGCACTCGCGAAGATGAAGCAGCGAGTTGATAGCAAGCTGACCATCGATGCCGCGGTCATGGCGTTTGCGGCCCTGCTCGACGCTCCGGTAATCACCAGTGACGTCGGTGATCTCGAGCGCCTGAGAGCACTCTTTCCGGGCGTGCGTGTGCTTTCGGTGTAGCGGGAGAGGGAGTCAATGCAGACGCCAGCAGATCACCACGTCGGTCGGGACTTTCAGGTCGTACCAGATGTCGAGCTCATGTCCGCGGGTGAGGACGAGCGCGTCGTCGGGCATCAACCGTTCGATGGTCATCGCGCGCACTTCGCGACCTTCGTGGGTCTTGAACTGAAGGTGCCGAGTCACGGCTTCGGGCCGTGGTGATGACCGCGACCGTCGCGACCCTCGGCTTTCTCCCCATGGCCGTCTCATCGAGCGCCGGCGCCGAAGTCCAGCGTCCGCTCGCGACGGTCGTCATCGGCGGACTCGTGAGCGCGACCTTCCTCACCCTCTTCGTGCTCCCCACCGTCTACGCCCTCCTCTACCGCAAAGACGAAGCCCCCAGTCCATGAGGCGGCTCTTTGGCTCGTCGAGCAGGTCGCGGCGATGCCCCGTTGCGCTACTTTTTGCCTCGTTTCCTCGCGCGACATGCGGTCCTTGGCCACCGCCTTTAGAAGTTCCGCAAGTGGCCGTTCTGCCCGGCTGACAGGCTGCGTCGATCTTGGCGGGTGGACGCAGCCCAGTCCCGATGGGGTTCCTTGGTGGAACCAGGAGGGGATGACCCCCGCCGTAGCGGAGAATCAAGAAGATGCGTAACGGGCGCAGGCGTGCGAATGCACGGGCGCCAATTCGCGAGCATCCAGCCAAAATTGCTGACAAGCAGGAAGAACGGCTGGATCTCGTGAAAGTGGCGCGTTTGAGGGCGCTGGTCGACGAAGGGCAATTCGGAGTGGATTTCGATGTGCTCGTCGATCGACTGGCTCACGCGATGCATCGTTGACACAGCGTCGACGATGTTTCGCATGACGAGTGCCTCGATTCACAAGAGTCGAGGACCCAAGAGAACCGCATGCCGGAGTCCATGGGGTCGCTTTACGACGCACCAGCGAGGCCTTCGCATCGTGAGGGCGGCGAGGGTGCGTAGCCGTCGGATCGATTCGGCGGACGCGCGGCCCCGATGGGGGAAAGACCGCATGAGGAAGGGCGGGCACCGGCGGCGTGCTGCCCCGTCATCGTCCACCCGGCCTAAGTGCTCGGGCTTGGGTGGACCCTGACGGGGTGGTGCGCCGCGGTGATGTGCTGAAGCCTTGCCTGCGTGCTCGAGCTTCGCTGGATGCTGACGCTGCGGTGCGTCGCGGTGAGGTGATGACACGCCATCACTGAAGCGCCGTCCCGGAGCTTGGTGGTGCGGTTCTGGCGTGTGCGGTGTTAGCCTGCCGGCGGGCGGAGTTTCGAGGCCACCGAGGTCACAAATCCGTGCGGGCGCGCCACATGCACGACGAGGACTCCGCAATGCATGCACTCTCTGTCGTGCAGGAAACGCTGCTCGCGGCGCACGCGGGCTTCGCAGGCTGGCGCGGCGAGGGCTCGCTCGAAGCGTGGCTATTCACGATCGCGCGACGCAAGTCACGATCGCGCGACGCAAGTGTGCCCGCCTCCTCGAGCAAGGCGCGCACAGGGCCGCGAAGCTCCGCCTCGTTCACGACACCCGCCTCGTTCACGACACCCGCCTCGTTCACGACACTCGCCTCGTTCATGACACGGAGCACAGCTTCGACGGCGGTGCCGAGGGCGAGCTGGTCGAGAGGCAGCGGGCAGAGCGGGCACGCCTCGGGTTGTCCCGCCTTCGCCCTAGCGAGCGCGAGGCGTTTGCTGTTGCGCTACGGCTCCGGCCTTGGCTACGAAGCCGTCGCCGCCGCCTGCGGAATCGACGAGGCCGCAGCACGCAAACGCGTATCGCGCGGGCTCGCGGCCATGCGCGAATTGCTCGTTGGTGAAGGGAGCACACGATGACCACGCAGACCCTATGTGAACGCGTCGTAGAGCAAATGGAGACGCTCGTCGACGGCACCGCTACGGACGAGTTGAGCGAACACGTCGCCGGCTGTGACGCGTGCCGCGACCTGCGTCACGACGCGATGCAGGCACGACGGCTCATCGAAGACGCGGGAGCTGATTACGCGCCGCCGCGAGACCTGATCGAGCAGACGCTCGCCCGGCTCGATGCCGCTACCGCCAATTCTGGCTCCGATCAAGTGCCGCCCGATGTTGGCCTGCCGGCTGCGGAGATTCGCGCTAATGGCCTATCCGATGCTGGCTTATCCGCTAATGGGTTATCCCCGGAT
>SHZB01000187.1 GCA_009692485.1 Myxococcales bacterium | reverse complement strand
GACGAGCGCGGAAGAGCTCCGGCAGACCGTACACCGCGTCGGCGAGATGCTCGGGACAGGGGTGCTTGGCGGCGTAGTGCTGCTCGTAGGCGGCGACGTTCTTGAGCCGGAAATCACCGGAGAGATCGACGACGTGCGCAACGGGGGTGGCGAGCAGTCGACCCACAAAGGAAGCGGCTATTTTGTGCGGCAAACCGAGGAGCACGACGTCCACGCCGACCGCGGCGTCCTCGATTGGGAGGTTCTCGAACGCGAGGTCACTCATGCCTTCGAGGTTTGGGTGCGCGGCGGCGAGGCGCTCGCCCACGTAGTCGATCGACGTCACCCGAACGAGCTCCACCTCGGGGTGAAGCAAGAGCCGCCGGATGAGCTCGTTGGCGCCGTAGCCGCTGCCACCGACGACCGCCGCCTTGAAGCGTTTCATGGGAGCGGTTCTAACGTGTCGCGGCACTCGCATCGATGTCCAAAGACAATGCCGATTCGAGATTCGAAGGGTGGGACGATGACGTGATGGAGCCGTTCTTCAGCCGCGACGGGACGTTGCTCTTCTTCAACAACTCGAATGATCCGTCGGTCGATACCAACCTTCACTGGGCCGAGCGGATCGACAACACGACCCTGGCGACGATTCGCCGCGCACCAGCCCCGATGCGGAGGGGCTCCGGCAGTTTGCGCGCGCGACCTACGGGACAGCGTGGACGCAGCGGGTATTGGGATATCGAGTTCGGCGATGGATTGAGCACTACCGGTCGGCGGCCCCGGTTGCCAATCAGAGCGCGAATGGGGCTTTGCTGATCTTGTTGCCGGCAAGCTGGTAGACGACGTCGGCTCCGTCGATGCGCATCGTGCCGCCGTTCGGCGAGGTCGAGACCTGGATGCCAGTCGGCGTGTGGCGGTAACGGGAGACGCCGACGCTGGGGCTCGCGGTAACGAAGTCGCCATTCGCGGGCAGAAGGATGCGGTTGTTGTTGGGATAGTTCGAATCGCCGGCCACGGACACGCTCGCGACGAAGCCGAGATTCGCACCGTAGAAGTTGAGTTTCCACGTCCACGGCGAACTGAACTCCACTTCCGCAGCGATCACCACATTACCGGCGTCGTTGTATTCGACGAGCAAGCCGTTGGACCACGCCCCGCCGACCAGCGTGAGACCGGGCGCGGAGACGACGTCGGCGTCGATGGCGACTCCGTTCGCGCCGTGGCGTTGGTAGTAAACGTTGGGGCCGCCCTCGCAGGCGACGACGGTTTCGCCGGTGGTGCGCCGCATCCCGATGGCGCGCGTCCGCGCCCCGCCCAAGCACTTCCCCATGCCAACCGACTTGGCCGCAAGGTTGGTGCCGTCCGCGTTGTCCATGATCAGGCGAAACGCCCCTGCCGTCTGGGCTTCGTACACGAAGGCCGAGATCCCCGCGTCGCTGATGCGGACATTGGCGATGCGGTTGATGCCCTTGGCCGCAGCCGGATCGAGCAGCCGCGCGACGCCAAGCTGATTGCACGACCCGTCGAGGTGAGCGACCCATGTTTGCCAGTCGTCGCCGGGGGATGGCCAGTTGGCGACGGTCCAGGTCAACGCCACCTGGTGGCCGACTCGCGCGAGCGCGACGTCCATCCCGAACACCGTCGTTAAGATGTTTGGATCGTAGGTCGCGACCGTGAACGACGATTTAGTGATGCTGCCGTCCCCGTTGAAGCAGATCGCCATCACCGCGCCTTGCTTGATCCCGACCGCGACCGCCGAGCCGTCGGGCGCGACGTCGAACGCGGATGGCGTGAAATCCAGAATCGAGTACGGCGGGCCGCAAGCCTCGTCCGTCTTGCCGTTGCAGTCGTCGTCGACGCTGTTATTGCAAGTCTCTTGGACGGCCGGCAACACCTCGCCCGCGCACGTGCCGAAGGCGGTTCCCTGGGCGTTGCAGACCTTGAGCCCGCCCTTGCACGCGGCGACCCCCAGCGTGGCGGGCGGCCCGGAGTAGCAGGCCGCTTGCATGTTCGGCACGCAGATCACCGTGCAGTCGCCGTTTGGGCAGGGAGTGCACGTGCCAGTCGTACAGAGCTCGCCGGTGGCGCAGGCGGTGCCGCACGCGCCGCAGTTTGCGGGATCGATCTGCGTGTCGGTGCAGACGCCGCTGCAATCGACGTTGCCTTGCTCGCATACGAGTGAGCTTCCGCCCGCGCCACCCGCGCCACTAGCAGCATCGCCGCCCGCGCCGCCCGCGCCGCCCGCGTTCGCGCCGCCCGCACCGCCCGCGCCACCGGCAGCATCACCGCCCGCGCCACCGGCAGCATCACCGCCTTCGCCAGCAGCCGGCGCCCCGCCCTCGGCCGCCGCAGCGCAGCCCACGCCGAGCCCGATCGCCACGAACAACAGCGCAATTGCGTGAGTGTGCTGCAAGCTCCCCATGAATGCGTTCTCCTTCCGGCCAAGGTACTCCGGACGGAAGCGATCTGTACATCGCCGATACGAGAGCACGCGGGACACCGTCGAAGGTTTGGGCGGCGTTTGCCACCGCGGCATGCTCTTCGCCGTCCGCACGGGCGAGTCCTGGCTCTGATCGCCTGGCTTGTCTCGGCGCGCTACCCGCGTGATGCGCTGCCAGTTGCGCTGCCAGTTGCGCTGCCAGTTGCGCTGCCAGTTGCGCTGCCACTTGCGCTGCCACTTGCGCTGCGTGTTGCGCTGCGAGTTGCGCTGCGATTTGAGCGGTCGATTCGAGATAATCGCTCGACTAACATCGCGGCTGCATGCCGACCGTCGATGCGCGTCTCGAAGAGCTTGTGGCTCATTGCCGATCGCAGGAGCAGGCGATGCTGCGGGAGCTCGAGGAGCTTGTCGTACGGAACTCGTATACGCGCAATCGCGAGGGCGCAGAGAGCGTCTGCGGGCTGCTCGAAGCGGGGCTCTCGGACGTCGCGGGCCTCCATGTGCGGCGCGTCACGAGTGATGCGTATGGCCCACATCTCGTCGTCGCGAGTGAGCGTGCGCGGGATGATTCGAGCGGCTGCGTCGCGCTGGTAGGGCACTACGACACGGTGTTTCCGCCCGGGAAATTCGAGGGATTTCGCATCGACGGGGAGCTCGTGCGCGGCCCGGGTGTTCTCGACATGAAGGGCGGGCTCGTGGTGATGCGGCATGCACTTGCGGGGCTCGCGAAGGTCGGCGTGCTCTCTGCGCTGGCCGTGCGGATGGTGCTCGTGTCCGACGAAGAGGTCGGCTCACCGGAGGGCGCGGATGTGATCGCGCGCGAGCTTGGCGGGGCGGCGTGCGCGCTCGTGTTCGAGGCCGGGCGTGTCCACGATGCCATCATCACGCGGCGCAAGGGCACGGGCTCGGTGCGGCTCGTCGCGAGCGGAAAAGCGGCGCACTCGGGCAACGCGCATCAAGACGGCGCGAATGCGATCTGGGCCTTGTGTTGCGCCATCGACGAGGCGCAGCGGCTCACCGATTACGCGCGTGGCGTCACCATCAACTGTGGCACGATCGCGGGCGGGCAGGGGCGCAACACCGTGCCGGATCATGCCGAGGCGCTGCTCGATCTGCGCTTCGTGGCGATCCGCGACGGCGAAGAGACGGTGGCCGCGCTGAAGCTCGCCGCCGCGCGCGCGGAGGCAGCAGTGCCGGGGACGCGCGTCGTCGTCGAGGGCGGCATCGCGCGACCGCCGCTCGAGCGCAGCGACGCCAACGTGGCGCTCTTTCGCGAATATGCGGCGTGTGCCCGCGCGGCGGGGCTCGGCGACGGTGAGGCGGGGCTCATCGGTGGCGGCTCGGACGCGGCCACGACGGCGGCGCTGGGGATCCCGTCGATCGACGGTTTGGGCCCGCGTGGCGGTGGATTTCACACGCTCGATGAGCGCGCAGAGATCAGCACTTTCGTGCCAAAGCTCGAGGCGGTCGCACGCTTTCTCTACGCGCGCGCTACTGCCGGAACGTGACGGCGAATGGCGTCGTCGGCGGCGAGCTGCCAAGTGCCGAAGTGCCAGCGGCGTGAATGAGGCGGCGGCGCAAACTCGGCGGGCACTTCGAGCGAGCGGCTCACAACGCGGGCGTGAAGTCGCAGCGACGCGCACCCGTAGCGATGCGCTCAGGTGCCGGTGAAGGTGGCCTTCTCTTTGGCTAGGAATGCGGCCATTCCAGTCTTTTGATCGGTCGTGCCGAAGAGGGCTGCGAAGGCCTGGGACTCGAGCTCGCAGGCGTCGTCGAGGGACGTGCCCGCGCCGCGCAGCATCACGCGCTTGGCATTGGCGATGGCCAAGGGGCCGGCGAGCGCGATCTTTGCGGCGGTCGCGCGCGCACGCTCGAGGAGGTCGGCGAGCGGGACGACCTCGTTGACCAGTCCGATGCGGGCGGCCTCGTCGGCGAGGACCATGCGACCGGTGAAGACGAGCTCGCGCGCGCGTGCGATGCCGATGCGCCGGCTGAGCCGCTGCGTGCCGCCGAAGCCTGGGATCACCGCGAGCGTCACCTCGGGCAGTCCCAGCTTGGCGCTGTCTGCGGCGTAGATGAAATCAGAGGCCAGCGCGAGCTCGAGACCGCCGCCGAGCGCGAAGCCGTTGACCGCCGCGATCACCGGAAATGGCAGCGTTTCGAGGCGCGCGCAGACGCGATGACCCAGCTCCGAGAAGCGCTTGGCGTCGGCGGGTGGCATCGTCGCCATCGCCGCGATGTCCGCCCCCGCCACGAAGGCCTTGCCCGCGCCGGTGAGCACCGCGGCGCGCGTCTCGCCACCGTCCGCGAGCGCGTTCACGGCGACGAGTAGCTCATGAAGCACGCCCGTATCGAGCGCGTTGAGCTTGTCCGGGCGATTGATGGTGAGGGTCGCTACGAACCCGTCGCGCGCTATCTCGATGACTCGATCCATGATGTTCAGTGACCCTCATTCGCTCAGAGTTTCAGCCCCGGCCGTTGCCCATCGATTCGTGATTCAGCGAAGCTGCTCCGTGCTGCTCCGTGCTGCTCCGTGACCTTCGTTTGCTCAGAGCTTGAGCCCGCTGGGATCGTAGCGGTAGAAACCGCGGCCGGTCTTCTTGCCGAGCCAGCCGGCTGCGACGAGGTTCCTGAGCATGGTCGGGGCGCGGTATTTCGAGTCGCCGATCTCGCGGTGCAGGACCTCGGCGATCGCGAGCACGGTGTCGAGTCCGATGAGGTCGGCGAGCTCGAGCGGACCGAGCGGATGGTTGAGCCCGAGCTTGGCCCCCGTGTCGATGTCTTCGGCCGACGCGACGCCCTCTTGGAGCGCGAAGCAGGCCTCGTTCAACAGCGGGAGGAGCATGCGATTCACGATGAATCCCGGGCTATCGTGGCTCGTGATCACGGTCTTGCCCATCCGAGAAGCGACGGCCTTGACGGCCTCGTAGGTGGCCTCGCTGGTCGCTACTCCGCGCACGAGCTCGCACAGCTTCATGAGCGGCACGGGGTTCATGAAGTGCATTCCCATCACGCGCTCGGGGCGTCCGGTCGCGGCCGCGAGCTTGGTGATCGAAATGCTCGAGGTGTTAGACGCGAAGATCGCGCGCTCGGGGAGAGCCGCGTCGAAGGTGCTGAACAATCGCAGCTTCATCTCGAAATTCTCGGTGGCGGCCTCGATGGCGAGCTCCACGTCCGAGAAGTCCGCGGCGTCCTGGGCCGGGACGATGCGGCCGAGGATGGCGTCGCGTTCGTCGCTCGTGAGCTTGCCCTTCTCGACGAGGCGCGCGAGGGGCTTGGCGATCGTGGCCTTGCCTGCTTCAGCGAGCTCGAGGCTCGCGTCGGCGAGGCGCACCGTGTAGCCGCTGGCCGCCGCGACCTGCGCGATCCCGCGCCCCATCTGCCCCGCGCCGATGACGCCGATAACCCGGAGTTGCTCGCTCGACATGCTCGCCCCTTAGCAAGAAGCGAGGCCGGGCAGAAGCATCACCAGAGCGCGTAACCGATTTGGATTTTCGGGCCGACGAAGCCAACAGGTCGGTTGTCGAAAGCGTTGGTCGTAAGCGGCGTCAGGTGCTTCGACGACTGAGCCGTGAACTGCCAGAAAATGCCGAGCAGCACGTGGTCGAACTCGAATTCAGCGCCGAGATCGAGCTGCCCAAACGCGTCGACGCCGACTTCGTCGGTGAGGAGCAAGAGCGGGCTCTTGCATACGGGGCAAGCCACCGCCGGAAGTCCTTCGGTTGTGAGCGCGAGCGGGGGATCGCTCGTGACCGTGACGGTCTCGATGGCCACCCCGCCGCCGAGGACTCCGACAAGGCGGAACACGTCCGCGAGTTTCAGCATGGCGCGCAGGCCAACGCCGATGCGGCCGCCGCGAAACGCAATTTCCGCGGCACCTCCTCGAGCCTCGACGACCGAATGCTCCGCGCTGTAATTGCCGACCATGCGGATGTCGTTGTACTGGCCGAAGGTCTCGAAGGCGCCCCATTCGGCCACGCGCAAGCCGCCGCCGACTCCGACCGCAAAGCCGGACCCGACCCTCGACTCGTCGCGCACGAAGCCCTCGACTGGCTGCGGGACCAACAGCGCCCCCGCGGAGCCGTACGCGTAAACGGGGAGCTCGACCTCGTCGATCAAGCGTTGCCGCACAGTCGGCTTGGCGGCGGTCTGCGCCAGTGCGCTGGTGCTCGTGAGCGTGCCGTCAGCGCGCTGCTCGACCGCGGTGCGTTTGCCCGTGGTGACGACGATCTGGAGGGCGTTCGAGCTACCGCTGCCTTTGATCTCTGCGATGTGAACGCCGGGCGCGAGCCGGCCGAGGAAGCTCCCTTGCGCGCATCCCTCGCCGTCGATCGCGATCCACGCATCGTGCTTGTTCGCGCGGATCTCGACTTCGCCGGTGCGCGCGACGAGGGCGATGTCGATCGCGGGATTTTCGGGTCCGGCCAAGAGCTGCACCGTGCGCGTGGTCGGCTCGTAGCCCTCGGCCTCGAAGGCGAGGTGGTTGGTCCCCGGATCGAACGGCAACAGGCCATCGACGGCATCGGGGGGCGCGTTGCCTCCGATGCTGAGTCGCGCGTCGGCCGGCGTGACGGTCACCTTGAGCCAAGCGATGTTGAGACGCAGCTCGTCGACCTCGCGCTTTGCAGCGGCCTCGTTGCCGCCGATGAAGGTGGCCTTGTGCTGCGCGAGCGCCTGCTCGAGGACCGCGATGGCGGCGTTGATGCGGCCGAGCTTCTTGTAACAGAGCGCCTGATTGACGAGCGGCCCGGCCGTCGGTTTGGCACGGTACGCCGCCTGAAATTCGGGGAGCGCGGCGTCGCAGGCGCCGGCATTGAAGTGGTTGATGCCTTTCGCCATGTGGCGCGCGTACTCAGCATCGGGGCTCTTCGCGTCCACCGTCGCGCTCGCATTTGGCGCGGCTGACGACCCGGATTCGTCGCTGCGGCCACGCTCGGAATACGAGAGGGTCACGACGAACGCGAAGACACACGCGAGGGCGCGCACGAACACGTGCCGCGAAGGGAGCGAGCGATGGTGCATGGGCAGACAGAGAGATGGCGGACAGAAGGAAGGCGGACAGAAAAGAAGGCGGACAGAAAAAAGGCAGAGCGCCGGCGTGGTACTTTCAGTTCTGGGGCATCAGCTGGGGGAAAGGCGGTGGCGTGCCGGCTGGCAACTTTGGGGTAGCAGCGCTCGCCGTCGTGCCGCTGTTCGCGGTGCCGCTCTGCGTCGCACTAGCGGAAGGCACGAGTGAGGTCCGACCGCGTTTGGAGTCGCCAGCCGACCCGCTGCTTGGTGTTGTAGCGGGAAAGCCGCGAGGTCGCTCCGCTGCGGCGGCAATCGGCGCGCCGGAGCTCGTCGTGGCTTGGGCACTCGCAGTCGCCGCGCCATTCGGTGATGCCGCGTTTGCCGCATTTGCCGCGTGATTCGGCGATGCCGCGGTTGCCGCGTTTGCCGCAGCTGCCGCGCCATTCGGTGATGCCGCAGTTGCGCCAGTTGCCGTGTTCGTTCCGCGCCGATCGCGCTGTGCCTCACCGTCGCCGAAGCCGACAGTCACCGTTCCGCGCGTGGTGAATAGCGCAGTCGCGATTCCACCGACGAGGAGCGCGCCGATGACGAGCGCGACGATGGCGCGTCGGCCGATCGGTGGCCGCGGCGTGAAGTCGGGAGATGACAGCGACGCCTCGTCACGCAGGCCGTCGAGCCCACCGGGACGCGGCGTGCCCATGCGCATCGTCGTCGCGAGCTCGCCCGAATTTGCCGGGGTCGCTCGCGCTGGCGTTCGCGCATGGAGGCCCCGCGGCCGATTCGAGAATCGAAGCCGCGCGCCGCTCTCTCCAACTCCTGCGCGTGGCAACCGCGCCGCCCCGTCCGCGCCTTCGGTCACCCCGTCGGCCACCGCGTCGAGCAACGCGTCGAGCATCTCTCGCGCCGATTGGTAGCGCGCATCCCGATCACGGGCGAGCGCGCGCGCCACGACCTTCGCGACGGACTCCGGCACCTCTGGCGTGTGCACCCGCACGTCGTCAGCGTCTTTGATGCAGATATTGACGATGATTTGCTCGTACGAAGCGCCGATGAAAGGTGGCCGACCCGCCAAGCATTCGAACAAGATCGCGCCGCACGAGAACAGGTCCGCGCGCGCATCGACGTCCGGCATCGACTGCGCTTGCTCCGGCGACATGTAATACGGCGTGCCGACCACGGTGCCCTCGCGCGTCAGCGTCTTGAGCGGTGTGTCCGCGCGCTGCCGCATCTTCGAGACGCCGAAATCGAGGATCTTCACGAGCACCGGCTCGTCCTCGCGCATGACCAGGAAGGTGTTGTCGGGCTTCAGGTCGCGGTGCACGAT
>SHZB01000186.1 GCA_009692485.1 Myxococcales bacterium | reverse complement strand
CGCGATGACGCTGCCAAGGTCGGCATCGGCGGGATCATTGCAGGTGCGAGCGGTGTCCGTCGCACGCGCGACGCCCTTGCCATCGACGACAACCGTTGCGCTCGCCTGGGTGATGGTCGCCTCGTTCTTCGGCGGCTTCTGAAAGGGCCCGCCGAGCGGGAGGTGTGGCGGCATGTTCTGCGCCTTGCTTCCCTCGAGCGCCACCGCGGCGCCGTCGATGAAGACGCTGCTCGCGAGCTCGCCAATGAGGATCCCGTTGAAGGGCATCGGCGTGGGCGTGGGCACGGGCCCCACGGGCGAGGGCATCATCACGATATGCGTGTCGATGGCCACAACCTTGTCGCCCTCTTTTGCCGCCGGTTTACCCATTCGAGTCTCGCTGACCTCAAGCTTAGTACTACGGGCCCGCATCCTGAACCACCCCGGGTTTCCCGGAGGCTGCATGACCTCATTTCATGGATTCAAAGTTTCCCGATTTACCGCGAAATGTGAGGGGATGGTTCAGCGCTAACTGGGCACGCTCGAGGGCAACCGTGAGCGCATACTCCAAGTACAGGGCGTCTTCCGGACACCGGCAGAAAACAAGCACGGGGGACTCCGTGCTCCGAAGGCGCGCGCGAACCGCGAAACTCAATCGAATGGTTCGAGATCCTTCCTGTGCCATAAGTTGGGAATAAATCGACGCGATCTCCGCAATCGGGAGCTTGAGTGTGAGCGGTACTCCCCACTGGAAAGCCCTGAAAAATGGCAACGGTGTCTCCCGCACCGTGAGCAGGTCGTCGTTGATGCTCACGACCATTCGGCTCACGCAGCCGATGATGAAAAAATACAGGTTGGGCGCGAGGAACATCAACGCGATGCCCGGGGCCACTGATTTTGAGATACCTGTGGGCAGGTGATAACCTATATATGCAAACGCTGCGGACAGGAGGACCAGAATGGTCGCACCCGTAAAACACTGCGCGTATGAGATCGTTCGCCACGAGAACTCTATTGCGTTGGAAGTTGTTGTCGTCCCACCACTGAGTGGTGGCGCTGACAATCCTCCGGCCCCGCGGTGCATCACGACGCGAACTCCATCCGGGCATTCAACGACACGGCGCGCGAGCAGGGGCGTAACCTCTGAATGCCGGAGGTGCTGGCCATCTTTGCTGAGCTCGAAGCGGTCGTTCTTGGTCTTTGCAATCAGCTCATCGAACTCTGCACGCAAGAGCTCGATGCCGCCGCGCGAAAGCATCGCGAGCAGCGCGTCGATCGCCACATACCCATTGCTGTCGCGCGGAATGGGGGCCTGCATGGCAACGAATCTCGAGAGACCGTCATCACGGGCGAGAAGGGCCTCAGAGATGAGCCTCCGCGCGCGGGCGCGGGTGTCTTTGGAGCCGCGATGGGCGGTGCTGTTCCTCATGGTTCCTCGGTTTTGTCCGCGCGCTGGGGTGCGAGAATCACCCGCCCACCCCATAGGGGTCTGCACCACCGAAAGGATCGATCATCAACTGGTCGACGACCTCCGAAATGGCGTCGGCCGCAAAGCCAGCCCTCGTCAACCGCTGTTTGACCAAGAAGCTGTTGTTCGCATAAGGCAAGTAACCCTCGAACGCACCTGTGCACTCGGGACAAACTGGCTAACGGTATCTTCTTGGGAGAGTGCCATTCCTGTTCGCACGAGAACCCGAAGCGCGGGGCTCATGAGGGCGCTGGTTGCGGCAGCGACTGTCGTTCCGGGCGGGCCCGCATCGGCGATCGCGGAATAGAAAAGCGCGTCGCTTCCAAAGATGGCGTGGTCGCCCGCGAACAGGGCCTCGAAATCTGCGTGCGCCGCGCCCGTACCGTCGAGAATTGCAGAGAGCAAGTCGTCCGTCGCCGAGCGATGCGCGAAATAGAAGTACACCCCAGCCTCGGCGAGCAGGCGACACACGAAGTCGTAGTCGGTCTCTTCGTATTGGGTGCAATAGTCGCGGAGCGGCAGCGCGCGGAGCAGCCGCCATTCTGTTGTCATGCCCAAGCCGCGCAACGTCGCGTCGACAATTGTATCGATGCCGAGCTGCTGAAAAACGCGCGAGCCCCTGCGGCGCTTCAAGAGCCACAGGCGCGAAACGACGCGAATGCGATACTCGTGGAGCGTGCCCCGTGGGTGCCACCGTCGCGCGGTCCCAACGACGTGATGCGGGCGAGCACTCCCGAAAAGGTGCGATTGACACCGGCCAAGCGCGTCACGAACACGGCGGGGTGGCCCAGGGAGATGCGCTCGACGGTGTCCTCCGGCTCCGAAGTCGTGACGATGACGTCGAAGGCCCACGGCTTCGACAGCGCCTCACGCCCACGAAACGAGTGAACCACGAAGTGGGCTTGCGGAAGCCCGCGCAACGCGAGGCAGTATGGAAGCGATTCGGAACCGCGCCCCATCACCCCCGTCTCGCTCGCCCCTCCGTTCGGAGACAACATCGTCTCCCTTTTAATCCGGAAGATCGCGGGTGTCGATTGGCGCGGGCCTTCACTGCGGTAGATCGCTGGTGTCGATTGGCGCGGGCCCGTCGTCGTGCTTCGCGGCCGGGGGTGGTGGGGCCGTTGGTGGTGGGGCCGTCCGTGGCGGGGTCGGAGCGTCGGCGTTGGTAGCAGCCTCGCGGATGCGTCGGCCCGAATGCTCTGCCCACGACGTGCCGGGCGCGGACTCGCGGACACGCTGGTAGAGAGCGACGGCACCTGGTCTGTCGCCGCTGGCCCACCTCGAGTCGGCGAGCTCGATCAACCCGGGCACGTAGTCCGGATTTTCTTTCAGCAGCTCGGCGTTGCTCTTCGGCGCTTGGTCCGCTTCACCGCGTACCGCCTTGCCGTCGGCGTTGGCGTCGGCTTTGGCGTCGGACTTGGCGTCGGCGTTGGCGCGCCCCGACGAGGTCCCGCCCTTTCCTGGGTTCGCGTCGAGCGCGCGGGCATCGACGTGGCGACGAAGCGCTGCGACGGACGGGTGCCGTGGAGTGAGCGTCTCAAGCTCGGTCAGCTCACGTCGCGCGCCCTCTACGTCGCCCCGACCCGCGAGCGCGTAGACGAGCAGCGCTTTCGCCCGCCCTAGTTTTTTCTCCGCGCGCGACGCCACTCGAAGTCGATCGGCGGCGAGCTCCCAGCCCGGCTCCGGCTCTGCAAGATCGAGCATCGCGAGGGTCCGCGAGCCGTCCGGCGTATCCGCGCTGACCTTGCTCGTGAGCTTGCGCGCCTCCGCGATGCGACCCCGCAAGCGGAGCAAATCGACGTTCAACGCGGCGCTCTCCGAGCCCGAGGGCTCCACCTTCGCGAGCGACTCTGCGAGCGGCGCGATGCGCTCGATGGCGAGGTCGAGGGCCGTGCTCGCGCTCTTCGGGTCGAGCCTCATCGCAAGCCAAGCGAGGTCGGCCTGCGCCACCGCGACACGCCCCAATGCCTGCAAAACCAGCGGCTCACTCTCGCTCACGCCGCTCGCCCGCACGTAATGTTCGCGCGCACCGTCGAGATCTCCGTCAATGAAAAGCCGATCTCCGTCCGCGAGAAAACGCACGACCTTTTCGTCGGGTCCTTGGGCAGTTGCAGCCACGCCCTCCGGGGCCCCGTCGCGGCTCATCAGCGCCAACACGACGACCGCGGCTGCACCGACGAGCAGCAGCCCCACGAGCCATTTGCCAAACGAGGGGCGGGTCGATTGCCGCGCGAAGCTGCTCACGTTCGGCTCGCTGTACGTCTCCGATCTCCGCAACACGCTCGGCCGTGCCGCGCTTGGCGACGGCGTGTGCGGAGCCAGGGAGGCGACGTCCGAGCTGCGCGGGGTCATGACGTCCGTGGCGCGCGACGCGAGCAGCTCGAAGCCTGGCGTGGGGCCGTCGATGCTGTCGTCGTCCGTGAGCGGATCGTCCGGCAGGCTGCGTCGCAGCGCGGTCTGCACGCGCGCGAGCGTGTTCTCCACGTCGATGCGGCGCCCTGCTTCAGAGCTCATCGCCGCGGGCGGCGCCGGCAATCTAGCCGCGCGAGACTCCGGCTCCGACAGGGCCGATGCGCGACGAAATCCGGAGGCCGCGGGCGCGCTCGGCCCAGGTGGCGGGAGCGTGTCGCCGGTGCGTGCTCCGTTCACGGCGTTGTCGGCACTCGTGTGTCGCGGCGTCTCTTCTTGGGCCGAAGCGTCCCCGGTCGCGGTCGTGCGTGCTTTTTGAGGGCCGGTGACGGCGTCGTCGGACTCGGAGTCTCGCGGAAAGAGCGAGGCGAGCTCGTCAATTTTTCCGAGCGCGCGAACCGGCCCGCCGTCGCCCGGGATCAGCAGATCCGCTTGGCCGATCGTTCGGTCCGTGATCGCGGCCTGAAGCTCGCGCATGGCCGCGAAGCGAAGCTCGCTCCCGTCGGCGCGCCGCACGGCCCAGCCCATGAGCTTCGCCGCGCCCTCCGGCCGAAATACGCGAAACTGGTGCGCGCACTGCGTGCATTTGACCGTCGTTCCGCGTGTTGGAACCAGGGCCTCGTCGAAATCGTAGCGCGTGCGGCAGCGGTCGCAGATGACATCCATGAGAGCCGCGAAAAACTAGCATGATTCGCGGTCGCGCCCGAAAATCCGCGGGACTTGCAAGCGTGCTGTTGCGAGCGCGCTGTTGCGAGCGTGCTGGCGCCGCGCGCACCTCGAACCTATAGCGTCGAGCGACCCCCGAAAGGACCGCTCATGCTCGATCTCCGCCACGTCGTCGAACACCTCGACGAGCTACGCACCGCGCTCGCTCGCAGGTCACCGATCGCCGCGGCCCAGCTCGAGCCTGTCCGGGAGCTTGCCGACCGTCGCCGCGCCACGCTGGCACGCTCGGAGGCAAAGCAAGCCGCGCGCAACGTCGCGAGCCGCGCGATGGCGAGCGCCGACAAAGCTGCGCCCGAGTTTGCGACGCGCCGTGAGGACCTCAGGGCACTGAGCCAAGAAGTGAAAGAGCTGGAACAGGAGCTCAGCGCGATCGAGGGCGAGCTCGAGACGCTCCTCGCGCGCGTGCCCAACGTGCCGCGTGACGCCGTGCCCTCCGGCGCCAGTGAAGCCGACAACAAGGTCGTTCACGTGTTCGGTCATGCGCCGGAGCAACCCTTCGCCGTGAAGCCCCATTACGAAATCGGGACCGCGCTCGGGCTCCTCGACTTCGAGCGCGCGGCGAAGATCTCGGGTCCGCGCTTCACGGTATTGTGGGGAGCTGCGGCGCGGCTCGAGCGGGCGCTCATTCACTTCATGCTCGAGCTACACACGCGCGAGCATGGGTACACGGAGGTGTCGCCGCCGTTGTTGCTCAAGGGCGAGGCGCTCTTCGGCACCGGTCAGCTGCCGAAGTTCGAGGACGATTTGTTCAAGACCCACAAGCGCGATCCCGAACGCAGCTTCGACTTGTTTTTGTGCCCTACCGCCGAGGTGCCGCTCACCAATCTTCACGCCGACGAGATCCTCGACGGCAGCGCGCTCCCGCTCGCCTACACGGCCTACACGCCCTGTTTTCGCAGCGAGGCGGGCAGCTACGGGCAGGACGTGCGCGGCATGATTCGGCAGCATCAATTCAACAAGGTCGAGCTCGTTCGCTTCTCGACGCCGGAGCACAGCGACGCCGAGTTAGAGAAATTGACGCGGCACGCAGAGACGGTGCTCGAGCGGCTTGGCCTCCACTATCGGCGCGTTCTTCTCTGCGCGGGCGACATGGGTTTCTCTGCCTGCCAGACACACGATCTCGAGGTGTGGCTGCCATCCCAGGGGCGCTTTCGCGAGATCTCGAGCTGCTCGAATTGCGGCGAATTTCAGGCCCGGCGCGCCAAAATCCGGTTTCGCGCTGCCAAGGGCGACAAACCGCGGCACGTGCACACGCTGAATGGCTCCGGGCTCGCGGTTGGACGCACCGCGATCGCCATCCTCGAGCAATACCAGCGCGCCGACGGCACCGTCGTAGTGCCGGAAGCCCTCCGCGCTTTCATGGGTACCGACATCCTCGAAGCGCGCCGCTGAATTTGGCCCGGCCGGCCTGGCTCTGGCATCGACCGTGGGCATGCACGCTCGAGAGCGCATCACACGACCAAGCTTCAGCGCGAGGGCAGGGAAGGCGGCTCGCGAATCCGAGGATGAGTCGGAGGGCGGCGCGCGGCGATGGTGCGTCGATGCCGGCGAGCGGCTGGAGTGCATGAGCACCGAGGAGGTCTGGGGCGAGCTCGAAGCCGGCCGAATCTCGACCGAGACGCGGGTCTGGCGCGACGGCTTCAACACCTGGCTCGAGGTGGCGCGCGTCGCGGAGCTTGAAGACGCGTTCGTCGCGGAGCGTGCCGGCTCGCCGGTCGGCAAGCAGCCGTCGGAGCCCGACATCGAGCGGGTCAGCGTGCCGGAACGCTCCGAGAGCCGCCCGTGCAAGCTCACTCGTCGCAACGCAGCGCACTCTGCCCCCGCGCAAGACGTGACCTTCGGCACGCGCTCGGCACCCGCGGACATCGCACCCGCGAACGCCTTCGTCGCGCGTCGCTCGCGGCCCGCGTGGCTAGCACCGGAGCTTCGCGTCTTCGTCACAGCTTTCGTCATCAGCGCGGGCGCGATGTTGACCGGAGCCGCGCTCTTGACCGGCCTCGCGCGCTCGGAAGTGCCGCGGGTCCGGCGCGTGGCCATCGACGTCGCCGAGCACGCCAACCAGGTCGCAGACCGCGCACAGGCCCAAGCGCTCGAACGCGAAACCGCGTGGTGGCAAGCCCGCTGGCGCTGACACCGCTGCGGCTAACGACAGAGCGCCGCCAACACGGTGCGGCTAACGACAGAGCGCCGCCAACACGGTGCGGCTAACGACGGAGCGCCACTCACAGATGCTGCCGAGGGCGAACTCCGTGCTAGTTTCCCGCGCGCTCGCCGGCAGCCCGGCAGCACCTCGGTAACGCGGCCGCTCCGGTGTCGTTCAATGGCAGGACGGAGGACTTTGAATCCTCTAATCGTGGTTCGAATCCACGCACCGGAACCAGTTGCATTGGTTTGGTTTTCTTTCTAACAGTTCTAACAGGATATTGAAAAACTTGGCTCCAGGGGATCTGACCTTGCCCCGATTCGGTGGAGGGTTTGTTTCCGCGGCCAGCGCCGCTCGCGCTGAGACCATCGCGTTCTCCACCGGGCTGACGCGGTAGTCGAAGTCGTTGAGCAGCTCTTCGGGCCGAGAAACCTACTGTTCCGCGAAACCTGCGAGTCGAGCCGCACGCCGTTCGTTGCTACGGTGATGTCTCTCCGAGCGATCGCCAGTAGCGCCAATAGTGCCCGCTGAACGCCTCCCTCACCGCGGAGTCCCTCCCCATTCGCGCGTGCCAATCGGCATCGAGCTGCGCGAGGCTTTGCCCGTCGAGCGCGTAGCGTGCACAGAGCGCAGCGAGTTCCGTGGGCCGGGCCGCGCGCTCCGCGCATAGTGCGGCATACCACTCGACGCCCTCATTCCGTGGCGAGAAAGGCAGGATGTCGTCCATCAGCGGCGCCTGCATGACGCCGGTTTCGCCGATTGCGGGGTGGGGCTCGTCGTCGACGGCGCTCGGCGGGGCGGCGCGGGCGCCGACGAAGGGCAACGCGTGAACATCGGGTGCTCGCACCGCCGGCATCGCGATCGTCGGCGCACGCGGTGCTGCCGGCGCGCGACCCAACAACATGGCCGGGGGCGCGATGAGGGGCGTTGCCGGAGCGGCGGGCTGCGAGATCGGGGCCGTCACGGCGCTGAACGCCGGCGGCGGCTTTGGCGCGACAGCCGCTCGAGGTTCTTCCTGCTCGTGAGCCTTGTCGGCGAACAAATCAGTCGCCAAGCGAAGACGCCGCCAGACATCGGAGTCGTTGTGCCGTATGCCAAGGACGATCACGCTCAGGAGCGTGCGGGCGCGCCGCAGATCGTCGATGGCCACGCTCGCGTTCGCGGCACGAGAGGTGCGAAATGTCGCGAGCTGGGCGTCGTCGGTCAGAACGAGCGACGACAACAGCAACGCGTCCGTGCGTGGATCCTCGTCGCGCGGCGCTGTTCCCATGGCCCGAGGATAGTGGCGCCCTGTCACGATTGGTACTGCACAACGGAGTTGCAGAGCTCGACCGCGTCGATCTGGCGAACTGCATCCCATAGGCTCAACTCGAACCACGCCTCACGAATGACTGGGCCTGTGAAGCGCCACAACGATAGCGCGGTCACGCGGATGGTCTTTCCGGTTGGCGCAATTTCTCCCAGCGCGCCGGTGTGCCCGCCCTCGACGGTGAATCGCACGGCAATTACGTCGCCGTCCCCAAACGAATCTCCACGCTCGATGCGTATGTCGCTCAAGCCATTCAGAAAAAACCGCATGGCGAGTGTCCAACTCCACGGACTCGACAGCCGTGTTGCACGCAATGGCATGTGGAGGACGAAGTCACGGCTGAGCAGCGTGCGGGTCTCGTCGAGATCTCGCTCGATCAGGCTGCGTTCGAGAAACCGCCAGACCGCGGCGATTCGGGCGCGATTGAGCTGTTCATCGCCACCGGTCATGGTTTCTTCGCAGGTGGCAGCACGTTGCTTTGCCCGCCCTGTAACATTGCGTTCTTGAACTCATCCCCGGTGAGGACGCGCCCGCAGCCCTGGTCGCTCGCGGTGTCGTTGACGGTCACTTTCGTGAGGTTGCCCTGGTCGTCGAATTCCATCTGCGACACCGTCACTTGGTGGACCGCTGCGGGAAGTTTGCCAGGCGGGGGTAGGTTGTCGGGATCGTCGCCAAGGGGTAGTTTGTCAAGGGGTAGTTTGTTGAGGTCGACCGTTGCGATCACGGTGCCACCGTTCGCGACCTCGTCGCCCACGCCAAAAAGGGAGTTGTCGCCCGTGCG
>SHZB01000185.1 GCA_009692485.1 Myxococcales bacterium | reverse complement strand
GAGTCGCATCTGCGATGCGGAGCACGCTCGCGGAGACGCTCGAGGAAGGGCTCCGAGCCGGTGCCCTCGCGAGCGCAGCCACGCAAGCGCTCGGAGTGCTCGTTGTGGCGCTCGGCGTGCTTGCGCTGATGTCACTGCCTGGCGGCGCGACCGGCGACGCGCAGGGTGCATTGGCCGAGTTCGTACGGTTTCCGACGCTGCTCGGCGGGCTCGCGCTCGGGAGCATGCTCGTGACTTTGCTAGCGTTGCTCGGCGGCGGAATTTTCGCGAAGGTCGCCGATGTCGCGGCGGATGTGGTCGGCAAGATCGACGCGGCGCTGCCCGAAGATTCTTCGGAGAACCCCGCCACCGTGACAGACCTCGTCGGTGATCAAGTCGGAGACGTGGCGGTGCGTGGTGCGCATGCGCTCGCGCTCACCGTGCTCGAGACCCTCGCTGCGATGATGGCCGCAGCGCTCGTCGTGCGAGACAACCCGTCTCTGCCCAGCGCCGCGGCGGTCGTGTTGATGCCGCTCGTGGTGCGCGCGTTCACGCTCGTCACGTCGTCTTTCGGCGTGCTCGTCGTTCGCACCAACGACTCGGAGCTTCCCGCCAGCGCGTTGGGGCGCGGGCTCTTCGTCGCGACTCTGCTTCAAGTCGTGGTCGCGATGGGTGCAGCGAAATGGCTGCTTCCCGCATATTTCTGGCGCTGCGGGCTCGCCGCTGCGGCTGGCGGTATCGCAAGCTTCGCGTTTTGGCACGTCGCGCAATATTACGGACAAGAGCGCTATCGACCCGTGCGCACGCTCGCGGAGGCAGCACGCGCCGGTGCCACGACCGTGACGCTGCGTGGCTTGCTGCTCGCGGCCGAGGCGACGCTCATCCTCGTCTTGCTCGTCGTCGTCGCGCTCTATTCTGGCTATTGGCTTGGGCAAGGCACCGGACTCGTGCACGGCGGACTCTTCGGAATTGCGCTCACGTCGCTCGGGCTCGCCGGGGCGGCGCCCTATGTACAAGCGATGTACACGATGAGCGGAATCGCCGACGTGGCCGCGGGTCTTCTCGGGCTGACGTTAGCGAGCGAGCTCTCGGACGTACGCGCTCGCGGGCGACTCTTTGGCGCGCTCGGCGGCACCATCAAGGCTTTCGCGCGCACCCTGTCCTGTGCGAGCTCGACCGCAGCCGTCGGCGTTTGCGTGATCGTGTTTCTCGCTCACGCGGGGCTCGCGACCTCCGGCGATGGCGGCGTCGTGGCGCTCTCGAGACCGCTCGTTCAGCTGGGTGGCATTCTCGGCATCGCGCTCGTGATCTTTTTTGCAAGACTGGTGCTGGGTCGGGTCGTCTCGGCCATTCGTGATTTGGTCTTCGAGCTGAGGCACGAGCTTGGCCTCACCGACGAGAGCGGCACGCTGCGATACCAGCGGCGCGCACGGCTCGAGCCGACAGAACTCCTCGCTCGCCGCGATGGCTGCGTCGAGGGCGTGTCACGCGCGGCGCTTCGAGGAATGTTGCCCCCAGCGGTGTTCGGCGTCGGCGTGCCGCTCGTTTTGGGAGGCGGCTTGCGCTGGTGGATGGGTCGCGATAGGGTGCCGGCCTCGGCTGAGGCGCTTGCGGCGTTCGTGCTCTTTGCCACGTTCGCTGGGGCTCTCGGATCGCTTCTGTTCTCCAACGCGAAAAGCGCCTGGGACAACGCGAAACGGTACGTCGAGACCGGCGCCCACGGCGGGCGCTTCGTCTCGAATCGCACCGTGGAGCACGACGCAGGGCAGCATCCCGCTGGGGCAGAACGTGTCGCGGCACTCGGAGGTGGTCCGGGCCGCGAAGCCGGTGAGTCGAACAACCCTACCTACGTCGCAGCAGTCCTTGGTGACACGATTGGCGACCCGCTCGATGGAGTCGTCGGCCCGTCCCTCCAGGCGCTGGTGGCGACCCTTGCAACCCTCGCACTCGTATTTCTTCCCTTCTTTCTCTGATGCGCGCGGCTCCATGAGCTCGGCGCGTTCTTGAGCTAACGATGCCGGAGCCCATTTCCGACGCCCTCACGACCCTGAGCGATCGCGGTCTACGCCGCTTGCTTGGTGCCCGTACGTTTCTCCGCGGGCTCGAGTATTTCCGGCGCCGTGCCGTTGAAGAGGTCACGCTCGGCGGTTCGATTGCGACTGGAGCCGTGCGAGGCAGCGAGCCCGACCCCTTCCGCGTCGAGATCGAAATTCGGCCAGAGGGGCTCGTATCGCAGTGCACGTGCCCGGTGTTCACGAAGAGCGGGCAACACTGCAAGCACATCGCGGCGCTCCTCATCACGATCCGCGACAAGGCGCGAGCCGAGAACGGGCGCGGCTCTGGCGCATCGGGGGCTGGTGGCGCTGGCGGCTCGAGTTCTGGGCCCGCCCAGCTCGGTTCGGCGCAATCGCCCAAGCCGATGGCAAGCGCCATAATGCAGGCTCCGGGCGCGATCCCGAGTGCCGGCGGCTCGCAGCACGGAAGCTCGCGTCCTTCGGCCCCCGGTGGTGGGGCTCCGCAGACGGCCCATGCCGGCGGCGAGTCGAAGCGTGCCCGCCGACGCCGCGCGCGCCTCAACGCCTCGGTAGCGGCCGGTGTTTCGCCCCACATGGTCGCCGAACACGATGTCGCAGCCGGGCACACCGGCATCGCGACGTGGCTCCCCCCCGATGGTGTTTACACCGGCCGCGGCGTCGAAATGCGCGTCCACGTTCGAGCCGGCGCGCTCACCGTCACGGTGCTCGATGCGCAAGCGCGCGTCGCGGTCCTACCGAGCGTCGCCATGAACTGGCAGAACATCGTGCCCACCGAAGACCGCGCCGCCTTGCGCGTGCTCGCCCGTTTCGAGAGCGGCAATCCGCGTCATCCGGCCGTCGATGTTCGCGGCGAAGACGTCGCCGAGCTCTTGCCGCTGCTCAAGGGCCGACGCGTGCTTCTTGAACCCGCGCTCAAGCAGCTGAAGTTCAGCGACGACGTGTTGCGTCCGCGCTTCGATCTCGAGACCGTCGGCGGCGACACTCTGATTGTGAAGGTCTGCTTCGTGCGCCCCGGTGACGAGCGGCGCTTCTCGTTGCTACAGGGCGGGTGGTTTGAGGGCTGGCCATCGTGGCACATCGACACGCACGAGGGGACCGCGCGCGAGATCGATCGTCGCGTCTCTCCGGCGGCGCTTCGGCGGTTGGCGAAATCTCCCACCATCGCAGAGCCGATGCGTGAGCTCGCAACGATCGTGATGCAGGGGCTTCCCAAGGTCGCCCTCGAGGTCGGTGCGGAGCTCCCGGATTTGGGCCAGATCGCTGACGTCATCGACATGGTACCGACGTTTCGACTGCGCGCCGGCGGCACGATCACGGAGGCGGTGTTGTCGCTTTACGCCGGCTATGGCGATGACGAGATCGAGGTGCGCGCGGACGGCATCACGCCGCCGGTGCTCGTCAAGCCGCCGTCCGAAAACCACCGGCGCGTCCGCTGCATTCGACTCGACATCGCGGCGCAGCAGGAGGCGGTCGGGAAGCTGCGAGCGCTCGGATTTGTGCGCGATGAGCTCGGTCAACAGTTTCTTGGGCGCGACGACGTGGCACTAAAATTTTGGACCGAAGGCCTCGCCGAGCTGCCCGAGACTTGGGATCTCTTCGTGCCTGACGACCTCGTCGACACCCTCGTTCGCACGAGCGCTGTTGGGTCGTTCGCAAAGGTGTCGAGCGGCATGGATTGGCTGGACCTTCGATTGACGTTTTCGGCCGACGGAATTGGCGTCGATCGCGACGAGCTACGAAGGTGTCTCGCTGAAGGGCGGAAGTACGTTCGCCTCGCCGACGGGTCGTTCGCCCCCTTCGACGCCGAGAAGGTCCAGGCCATGCTCGAGCGGGAGTGGGAGCTGCTCGCCGGCGCCGACAAGAACGGGCGGATCCCGCTGAGCCAAGCCGGCCGCGTCCAAGATCTGCTCACTCACGTCGATGACCGGTCGGTTGCCGCGAAGGCCAAGAAGCTCTTCGAGAGGCTCGGCAACATTGACGAGATCGAGAAGGCCAAGAAGCCGCGTCTGCTGAAGGCGAAGCTTCGGCCGTACCAAGAGGCTGGCCTCTCGTGGCTCAAATTCATCCACGACATGCGCTCGGGCGGCGTGCTCGCGGACGACATGGGCCTCGGCAAGACGGTGCAGGCGATCGCGCTGTTGTTGCTCGTAAAGACAAAAGAAGAACCGCTCCCGACGCTTATCGTCGCTCCGACCAGCGTCGTCGGAAATTGGGCGCGCGAGCTTGCGCGGTTTGCGCCGACGCTCAAGGTGGCCATGTGGCACGGAGCAGATCGCCACGAGCAGCGAACGGAGCTCGACGAGGCCAACGTCATCATCACGAGCTACGCGCTCCTGCGCCGCGACATCGAGCTCTTGCGTGGCATCCGCGTGGACTACGCGATCCTCGATGAGGCGCAGCAAATCAAGAACCCCGCGAGCGCGACGGCGCAGGCTGCCAAGACGCTCAACGCGGACCGACGCCTCGCCTTGACGGGCACGCCGATCGAGAATCGACTGAGCGAGATTTGGTCCATCTTCGATTTCGTTTCGCCCGGCTTGCTGGGCCCACTCGAGCGTTTCGAGCAGCGCTTCAGCCGCCCTATCGAGGCTGGTGATTACAAGATCGCGCAGCGGCTACGGACGACGATCCACCCCTTCATCTTGCGGCGCACGAAGAGCGAGGTCGCGAAGGATCTCCCCGAGAAGATCGA
Source organism: Myxococcales bacterium (assembly GCA_009692485.1). GTDB lineage: Bacteria > Myxococcota_A > Polyangia > Polyangiales > Polyangiaceae > SYFR01. Next base: position 4,115 of record SHZB01000185.1, on the reverse strand, counting down.
GATGGATCAGCTCTGCGAGTTCAGCGGCGAGCAGGGCAACGTGTACGCGCAGGTGGCTCGCGAGGTTCGCGCTCAGGTGATGGGAGAGGTCGAGCGTGTCGGCCTCGCAAAGAGTCAGCTCCACATCCTCGCCGGCCTTACGAAGATGCGCCAGGCAGCGTGCGACCCGCGCCTCTTGGGGCTTCCTCGCGAGTTCACGAATGAAGACTCCGGTAAACTCGTCGCGCTACGTGAGCTCTTGGAGAATGCCGTCGATGGTGGGCACAAGGTGCTCCTCTTCAGCCAGTTCGTGTCGATGCTCAAGCTCATCGAGCGGGTGCTGCACGAGGACAAGATCGTCTACGAGTACCTCGATGGCTCCACCAAAGATCGCACCGAGCGCATCGAGCGGTTCCAGACCGATCCAAGCGTGAGCGTCTTTCTGATCAGCCTCAAAGCCGGGGGCACTGGCTTGAACCTGACTGCCGCGGACACCGTGATTCATTTCGATCCGTGGTGGAATCCGGCTGTCGAGCAACAGGCAACGGACCGCGCACATCGCATCGGCCAGGAGCGCGTCGTGACGGCCTATCGCCTCGTGGCGGCTGGGACGATCGAAGAAAAGATCCTGCAGCTCAAGGCGAAGAAGAAAGATCTCGTCGCGAGCGTTTTGTCTGAGGACTTTGGCGGCGCCAAGCAGCTCACGCGTACCGATCTCGAAGACCTCTTCGCGGTCGACTGATCACGCGGGGCCGCGCGGCGATTCGGCAACGGGGCTGCCCGTCAATCGCGGTTCGTCAGGTCGTCAACTCGTCGGGTCGTCAACTCGTCAGGTCGTCAACTCGTCAGGTCGTCAACTCGTCGGGTCGTCAACTCGTCGGGTCGTCAACTCGTCGGGTCCTAAGGTCGTCAAATCGTCACCGGCGTCACGGTGCCGTTGGCGCTGACGCGGATGGCCCGGAGCCCCTTTGAGGTGCTGAGCAGCACGACGACGAAGCGCTCGGCGGGCAGCAGGCGGACGGCGAAGAGCCGACTTTCGGCCACCATTACTCCGTTCGCGACCAGATCGTCGAAGAGGATCACATCCGCGGCCGTCGCGATCGTCCCGGGGGGAGCGAGCCGCATGCGAAGTCCGCCGCGCTGCGCCGCCTGCCACACGACGAGGAGTTTATCCTCGAGACCAACGGCCCAGAGTGGCTCCGTCGGGGCCAAGCCGACCTCGCCCGCGAGGAGGTCGGACAACACGATGCGTGTCTCGCGGCAATCCACTGTGCCGCAATTGTTGTGGCTCACGACGGCATCGAGAGCGGACGCACCGGCATCGACGCGCGTGACGCTGGCTTCGCCTCCGCGACAGGAGAGCGCGCCGCCGGCACGGGGCAATGCGAAGGGCGGGCTCCATCCCGACGCGGCCCGAAACGCCAGGAAATCGCGAGCGGCTGTCGCCTTGCCCGCGGCGCTTCCGGCGCGAGCGCCACCGGTCGCGACGCGGACGACGAGTCCTCCCGCCATCTCACAGCCGGTGATGAGATCCTCGAGCAGCGGAGGCTTTGCGCTCGCCTTGCCGCGGTTTGCCCCGGCGAGCACGCCGATATTTTCGAGCGCGCTCGGCCCATCGGCGTTCACGGTTCCGCTCGCGAGGCTGAGCCCGTCGCGGCCGGTGCCCACGACGACCAGCCGTCCCCAAAGGAGCTGCGCGCTCAAGAGCTCGGGGCCTCGGAGCTGGATCCGGTGGCTCTCGGTGCGTGCACCGTCGATCGTCAGCACCGAGGTCACCTCGCGCCTCGTTTCGAGCACCGCGATGCGTCCCGATTTGTCGGCATGTGCGCCGTGCGACTCGTCCGTGGAGAGCCGTTCGCCGGTGCTTCGAAAGCTCCCTTTTTTCCCGCGCGCCGCGAAAATCACGGGCGTTGCGTCGTCGCTCGCGGTGCCGAGGAGCCGTGCGCCGAGAGCGTCGGCTTCGAGGATCGATTTGGCGACCGGAGCGCAGGAGGCTCGGTCGGCCGCCACCTCGCAGAGCAACGTGGTGTTGAGCGTCGGGTCGCCAACGAGGAAGCGCACGAGCTTTGACGCGTGTCGCTCCGGGTGCACCGTCTGGATGTCGGTTGCCTTGTTGGTGAGCGCCGCGCCACGCCCGGGCTCGTCGATCGACAGAACGCCGCGAGCCCGCGCAGGAGCTTCGACTTCAGGCTTCTCGACGCGCACGAGACCGGCGGCCGCGGCGGAATCGAACATGGCATCCACGACCCGAGATGCGTCCTGCCAATAGCCGTCTTTTTTCTCGAGCGCATCGGCGACGGCCTTTGTCTCGTCGAGCAGCGTTGGCGCCTTGGCCTTGACGATGTTGCTCGCTCCAAGCCCGACCGCGAGCGCGTGGGCATGGGTCGCGCAGCGATCGGGCCAGGCCGCGCCCTTCGAGCGTTTCGTCTCGCCGAGTGAGAGCGCATCGAGCTGCACCGCGCGAAACCTCATGCTGGCTCGCTCACCCTCGCCGAGCGGCTCACCGAGCAGACAGCGCGATAGTGAGCCATAACTATCGACGATCCGTCGCGCAGCGTCTGCGTCGAGATAGCGCGTGACGGCGAACGCACCGATCACCGCCACGGCGAGGCCCGCGCCGAGTGCGATTAACACCACGCGACGACGGCGTGTTGCACCGGCGGCGAAGCCGAGGACCGTCTCTGAGCCGCCCATGAACACGACGGTTTTTGCGCCGTCGTCGTCCTGATTGAAGAACGCCATGGGCGGGACGATACTTCAATCGCGCGCGTTCACGGCGGCCGCATCGAGATTGGTTCGACGTCCTCGGAACGAGCGCGTGGCTCGGTCGGACCTTCCGCCGTGCGGCGCCTCGCGCGCGGGGATGTCACTGACGAGAGGCGCTCAAAACACGATGTCGGTCGCCCGTGGGCCGGCTGGGTTCGCGGTTGGCTTCGCCGTGGCGATGGTCGCCGCCGCCGCCGTCGCCGACGCCGCCGCTGCCGACGACGACGTGGCAAGAGTCGGACTCGCGACGGATTGGGCGGAGGGGCGGGGCGACACCGTAGCTTTGGCCGTGCCTCTCGCGTCGGCGCCACGGACGCGCTCGGACCGTCGCGCGCTCACACCTCGTTCGCCCGTGTCTGCGTCGAGATCGATCGCTGGCGGTGCGTTCGCAGCGCCGCCCTCCGCGTCGTCGATCAGCTCCGCTCCCTCGCCGGCCGGTGCTGCTGGGAGACTCTCCTCGGAAAGGACGGATGTTGCGCTCGCCACTTGGACCGGAGCTTCGGGCTGCATCGCGGCGCCGCTCTCCATGGCATCGGGTCCCATCGCTCGATTCGCTGGCGATGGAGTGGCCGCAGGACTGACAAAACCCGCCGAATGCGTGGGATCGGTCGGCACGCTGAACAACCAGCCGAGGCCGAGCCCCGCACCGAATGTCACCGCAATCGCGGCCGAGCCTGCGCCCCAGCCGAGCCCCGTCGTTGCCTTTCCGGCGGGCACATACAGCGTCACGTCGGTCGTGCCTCCGCTCGATGGCGCGGGCGATTCCAAAAGGTGGGGCTGCGTACTGGGATCGCTCGGTTTGATGAGCTCGAAGATCGAATCGACCGCGTAGCGCGTGTGCGGCGGCCCGAACTCACCGAGCCGAGCCGCGAAATCGGCGATGTTGGCGAAGCGCTGCTCGGGCTTCCGCGTGAGGCATCGCGTCAGGATGTCTTCGAGTCCCTTTGGATACTGCGGGCGGAGCTTGCCTAGCGGCGTTGGCGCGTCACCGAGGATCCGTGCGCAGACTCCCTGAACCGAGTCGGCCGCGAAAGGCAGCGTCTTGGTCAACAGTTCGTACAAAACGACCCCAAGCGCCCAGATGTCGCTGCGGGCATCCACGTTGCGCGACGCGAGCATCTGCTCGGGCGACATGTAGAACGGAGAGCCCATGATTGCGGTCGTCTTCGTGACGAGCGATGGCTCGTCGAGTCCGTCGAGCTGGTGGGTCACTTTCGAGATCCCGAAATCGAGGACCTTGATGCACGGCGAGCCGTCGGTGCGCCGCGTAAGAAACAGATTTCCGGGCTTGAGATCGCGGTGGATGATCCCGAGCATGTGCGCTTCTGCGATCGCGTGGCATGCCTGAAGCACGCACTCCACCGCGCGCT
>SHZB01000184.1 GCA_009692485.1 Myxococcales bacterium | reverse complement strand
CCATTGACGCCGCTCTGCCCATTGACGCCGCTCTGCCCATTGACGCCGCTCTGCCCATTGACGCCGCTCTGCCCATTGACGCCGCTCTGCCCATTGACGCCGCTCTGCCCATTGACGCCGCTCTGCCCGTCGACGCCGCTCTACCCATTGACGCTGCGGCACCCGCCGAGGCCGCGCTGCCATTCGCCCCCGGTTTCTATCACGAGGTCACGCCGGTCTACGTCGAGCGCGTGCTCGGGCCGCCGCGCTATCACATCGCCGACGCCGAGAAGAAGCTCCGTCCCGGCGTGGCGACGGCGCTCGCGGCGACCCCGGACGGCGGCATGCTGATGTTCATCGAGGCGAGCAAGATGCCGGGCAAGGGGAAGATCCTGCTCACGGGCAACATGCGCAACGTGATGCAAGAGTCGGCGTACACGGCCGTCTCGTACGTGAGGAGCAAGGCTGAGAAGCTGCGTTTGGCGCCAGAATTTCTGAAGGACGTCGATCTGCACCTGCACATCCCGCAGGCCGGGATCCCGAAGGACGGGGCAAGCTGCGGGCTCGCGCTCTTCGCGGCAGTGAGCTCGCTCTTGCTCGATCACGCGCTCCGCGCCGACGTCGCCTTGTGCGGCGAGCTGTCCTTGCGGGGCGCCGTCCTCGAGATCGACGATCTCAAACAAAAGCTGCTCGCGGCACACCGAGCCGGGATCCGCGAGGTCGTGGTACCGGAGCGCAACCGTCGCGAACTTTCCGAGCTCCCCGCGCAGATCGCCGAGAAGCTCACGATCCATCTGGTGCGCTCGCTCGAAGAGGTGCTTCCGCTGGTCCTCGAGCAGCCCTCGAGCGACGTGTGACCCGAAGTGTCCTGGGTGTTTGCGCTCGACCCTGAACAGCCCTCGAGCGAACTGTGACCCCGCGTGTCATCGGTCTCGTCGCCGTAGCCCTCGTCGGGCTCGTCGGCTTCGGTCTCGGTTTCGCGCCCGCACTCGCCGGCCCGCGCTACGAGCTGTGCCTCGCCGTCGGCCTCAGCTGTCCGGTGCTCGTCGCGATCCTTTCAGCACTCGCGCATCGCCTGCGCGCCCCCACCTCGGAGCTCTTCGATGCGCTTGGGCTCGGAGTTCGTGCCGCCCTCACGGCCCTCGTCGTCGCGCTCGCGCATGGCTACCGCACGGGATTCTGTGATCTTCGCGCGGGGATCGGGCTCTTTCTTCTCGGACCGATGGCCGGCATCGTGCTCGCGTCGTTGTGGGGCTTCATCGCCGCCGAGCTCGCCGCCAAGATCGCATCCGCACGATGGGCTCCGCGCGCCGTCGTCGAGCACCCGCGCGGCCTTCGCGTCGTCCTCGCGCTAGCCGGTCCCACCGCCACCCTCGCTACCAACGCGGGGCTCTTCTACGCGACGCCGAGCGTGTTCGCATTCGACCCTTTTGTCGGCTTTTTCAGCGGCGCGCTCTACGACACGCTGCTCGCGCCGAGCCCGCTCGTGAGCTACCGCGCTGCTTCCTTGGCCACGCTGTTTGCGCTCTACGTAGTTGCGCTTCACACTGAGCGTGCGGTCTCTGGCGCGGCGCGGTTTCGCTCACTCGGGCGACCTGGCCTCCTCGCGGTCGGCGTCATCGCAGCGTCCTCTAGCCTCGCATCCGTCGCGCTTGGCAGTGAGCTTGGGCACTGGCAAAGCCGCGGCTCGATCACGCGCGCGCTCGGAGCCGTCCACGCCTTCGGGAGCTGCTCGGTCATTCACGAGCCCGCCCTCGCCGATGAAGCAGCACGCGTGGCCGCCGACTGCGACGCGCACGCTCGCGAGCTCTGCGCGTGGCTTGGCCTCGAGCGGCCGGTTCCGACCACGGCTTTCCTGTTCCGCAACGCCGAGCACAAGCGCGCGCTGATGGGGGCGGGGCAGACCTCCGTCGCCAAGCCGTGGCGCCGTGAAATCTACCTCCAATCTGACGAATATCCGCATCCGGTCTTGCGTCACGAGCTCGTGCACGTTCAGGCGGGCGCGCTCGCTCGCGGCCCCTTCGCCATCGCCGGCTCCTTCGCTGGGCTCCTTCCGGATCCGGGCCTGATCGAGGGCCTCGCCGAGGCCGCAGCACCGCGCGACGACGATCTCGGTATCGACGAGTGGGCCGCCGCGATGCGTCGAATCGGCGTCTTGCCGCGGCTCGACCAGCTCTTCTCGCTCCGCTTCTTCGGGGCGGCGTCGAGCACAAGCTACGCGGCCGCCGGCTCCTTCATCCGGCACCTGCGCACGCGCCATGGCCCGGCCCCGATCGCGAAGCTCTATCGCGGGAGCTCCTTCGAAAAGGTCTTCGGCGCCACGCTCGCCGAGCTCGAGCAGAGCTGGTGGAGCGAGCTCGACGGCGTGCGCGTGACGAGCTCGGCTATCTTCGAAGCGCGCATTCGCTTCGACCGGCCGGGCGTGCTCGCGCGGCGCTGTCCCCACGACGTCGATCGTCTGCTCGACGACGCTAGCGGCAAGACCGAGAGAGCTCCGAACGACGCCATCACCAGCTTTGGGCGCGCGCTCGCTCTCGATCCAGCCAACGTCCGCGCGCTGTTCGGGATCGCGAGCTGCCACGATCGCGCGCGCCGTACGGCCGAGGCCGAAGAGTCCCTCGACCGGCTCGCCAAGAATGCGAGCGTGACCGAGGCGGTGCGCGTCCTCGCGACCGAGCGGCTCGGCGATTTCCTCCTCCGGCGCGGAGACACGGCGCCAGCGCGGAGCCGCTTCGCCGAGGTGTCGCGAGCCACCGGCGAGGAGGGGCGCCTCCGCACGCTGGATATCAAGAGCCACTACGCCCAGGATGATCTGGCGCGGTCGGCCATCGTCGCGCTCCTCATCGGCACGACCCACGCCGGCCCCGACTCGGTCGAGGCGCTCGATCGGCTGGCTCGGTGGCGCGCGGCCTCCCCGAACGACGGCGTGCCGGATTACCTGATCGCGAGAATGCATTTCCTCGCGCGGCGCTACGAGCTCGCCAGCGCGGGGCTCGACCTCGCGCTCGCGAAAGGGATCGCGCTCCCTCGCGTCGCCGCCGAGGCCGAGCGGCTCGTCATCCGGGCGGCGTGCTGGCTCGGGGATGCTGCGCGCGCCGAACTGGCCTTTGCCCGCTACCAGCGCCTGCCCACGGTCACGCGTGAGCGGCTACGGGCGATGCGCGATCTCGTCCAACGCTGTGCGCCCCCACTCCCTTGAGTGTCCGCTTCCTTGAGTGTCCGCTCCCTTGAGTGTCCGCTCGGTGAACTGTCCGATCGACTGTCCGCTCGGTAAACTGTCCGAGCGACTGTCCGCTCGGTGAACTGTCCGAGCGACTGTCCGCTCGGTGGCGCGGCTCTTCAGCGCTCGTCGTCGCTGAGCTGGATTGGCACGTAGCCGATGCGCATCTTCGCCATCGTGCCCTCTTTCTCGAAGCCCGCGAGGCCGTAAAGCACGTTCCAAAAATGGCCCCGCGGCGTCCCGCCGAAGCTCACGAGCGGGAAGAAATGGAACTGCCACGCGCTGCCGCCCGCGACCTTCTTCTCGGAGTAGAAGGTGTTGCCCGCGAGCTGCGAAGTTCCCTCCGTATCCGCGAAGCGCCAGTAGAGCGGAAAGACGACGGTCTTGCGCGCGGTCGGCGACGAAAAATCCCAGAACACCGGCGCGATGACGACGTGCGAGTCCTGGTTGGTGCGGCCCGAATAGAAGAACGGGTACACGTCCGTTTGCCACCCGGTGAGGCTCGTCTCGTGGCGCACCAGCGGCGTCACCCAGCGGGTATTGGAGACCCCATTGCGCTTGAAGTGCCCATAAAAAGGGAAGATCGCGAGCTCGTCGACGCGCGGGGAGGTGCCGCGATAGAAGAACGGCAAGGCGAAGGTGCGCTCAAGCCCGATGTCCGGATCGCGAACCAGCCACACGAGCGGAGAGAACATGTCGAGCTCGGTGCGACCACGGTGGCGCGCGTAGAGGTAGGTCGCGAAGGTGTGTGCGCCATCTTCGGCCACGTGGTCGAAAAACAGCGGCGTCGCGAGCGTGCGTGCCGCCCCGTCGGTCGCGTAGTGAAAGAAGGGCACCACGGTCGTGCGCTGGCCCTTCGGGTGCGTGCGCTGAAAGTAGAACGGCAGCACGTTCAGGCTCTCACCGTCCTCGTCCTTCGCGCGATAGACCGGGCCCCACACGTCGACGGAACTCTGGCCGCGTACGGCGTAGCGTGAGTAGCGCAGCAAGGGCGGGATGAGCTCCCACTCGCTCTCGGCATCGCGTCCGTAAAAGTAGATTGGAGCAACCCCCATGGTGAGTTCGGTCGCCGTGCGGCCGTCGCAGAAGGCGCCGCCCTTCCAGCTGCAAAACATCGGGCCGACCATCGAGAAGCCGCCATCGGGACCGCGGTCGTGGAAAGTGAGGAGCGGCGGGATGTGCAAGTAGCCACCGCCGTCCTTGCGCGCACCTTCGAAGAAAATCGGCGCGACCCAGTTGTCGTGCCCCTCCGGTCCGTGCCTGTGCACGACGGGGCCAAGGATGGTCGTGCGCGTGTCGTCGTCGCGCAGGTTCCAGAAAAACGGGAACACGATGTCGGCGTCGTGACGAGGACTGCGCCGTCGAAAATAATTGAGCCCGTAGAGTGACGCGTCGTCGGTACCGCCTGGGACGGCGCGCTCGCTGTCGATCCACAGCGGCGGAAAGATCGAGCGAAAGCGACTTTCTTGGTCGGATTGCTCGTAATACACGCCGTAAAAGCTGCGCTTGACCTCACCCACGTCCGGGCGGGGCTGCTGCTCAGGGTCGAAGTCGCTGCCGATCACGGCCGCCAAACCTTCAGGGATCTGCGTCGGATTTTCAGGAAGCTCGACGCCTTCGGTCGGGAGCTGGGTCGGTCGATCACCGCCCGCGGCCGCACCGGTCTCGGGGCCCGCCAGAGCTTTGCTGGCGCGCTTCGGACTCTGCGGCGGTGCATCCTGAGGCACGCTCGGCACGCCACTGGTCGGATCGAAAGGCGACTGCGCGAAGCCCTCCGCCGCGTGGCCGAAGACCGCGAACGCGACCGCGACGGCGACCCTCGCGGTGAGCCCCGAGCGAGCTCTGCGTGCTGCGATGCTCATGGCACGCTCGCTGGCACTCGGAGTTCGTCGCGCGAGAGTTCGCTCGAGCTGCGCGGGACGGCGAGCCGCGCACGCACGGCGTCGAACAAATCTGCGAAGGGGACGCGCACCTGCTCGTGGCGATCGAGATCTTTCACCGTGACCTCGCCGCGCTCGAGCTCTTCTTGCCCGACGATGGCGACGAGCCGGGCCTTCATGGCATTGGCGCGCCGGAGCATCGCCTTGACGCTTTGACCGCGGCCGTCGAGCTCGCACGAGACGCCGTGCTCACGGAGCGATTTCGCGAGCACGAGCGACCGGCCGACCGCGCTCTCTACCAGAGGAGCGAAAAAGCAGTCCGGGCCTGCTCGCGGCGCGCCCAACGGAGTCACGGCGAGGATGCGCTCGAGTCCCATCGCGAAGCCGATCGCGGGGACGGGCTTCTTGTTGCCGAGGTGTTGAATCATCTCGTCGTAGCGACCACCGCCAAGCAGCGCGTCCTGCGCCCCAAGCTCGCCGCTGGTGATCTTCAGCTCGAAGAGCGTGCGCGTGTAGTAGTCGAGACCGCGCACGAGCCGCGGATCGAAGACGTAGGGCACGCCGAGGTCTTCGAGATAGCCGCGGAGTTTGGCGAGGTGCGCGGCGTCGTCCTCGTCGAGAAGCGCGCTGACGCTGGGTGCACCGCGGCTCGCTTCTTGGTCGCGCGGATCTTTCGAGTCGAGGATCCGCAAGGGGTTGGTGACGAGCCGTCGCTGCGAGTCGTCACTGAGGCTCCCGGCGAGCGGCGAGAAGTAATCCCGCAAGGCATCGCGGTAGCGCGCGCGCGTGCCCGCCGAGCCGATGGAATTGACATGCACGACGAAGTCGCGAACGCCCAGCGCCATCACGAGTTCGGTGCACATGGCGATGAGCTCTGCGTCGCACGCCGGCCCCGCGTCGCCGTAGATCTCGCACCCCGCCTGATGAAACTGCCGAAAGCGCCCTTTCGCGGGCCGCTCGGCGCGAAACATCGGGCCGAGGTAATACCAGCGCGTCACTGGCTCGAGCTGCGCCAGGTTGTTTTGGACGTAGGCGCGCGCGGCTCCGGCGGTGCCCTCGGGTCGCACGGTGAGCTCGTCGTCGTGGCGGCTGAAGGAGTACATCTCCTTGGCGACGACGTCCGTGTCCGCGCCGATTTCGCGCACGAAGAGCTCGGTCGATTCGAGGTGCGGCGTGCGAACTTCTCCGTAGCCGGCGCGCTCGACGATGCTCCGAAACGTGTGCTCGAGCCGCTGCCACCGAGCGGCTTCATCCGGCAGGATGTCCTTCATCCCGCGGACGGCGCGCACGACCATGGCAGCGGCTTATGGTAGGACCATGGCGCCGGGTCAAGCTCTGCGCTTGGCGTTTGCCGCCCGGTCTCGACGAGAGCACGAGACCTCCTCCGCTCAGGCAATTCCCGTCGCCGAAGCGCATGCCACCACCGACAAAAGACGTCGCTCCGAAGCGCATGCCACCACCGACCAAAGACGTCCGCGTCGCGGCGCTCGATCTCGGCAAGGCGCGGGTCGGCGTCGCCATCTCCGACGAGCTTGGTCTCCTGGCGCACCCGCGTCCTGCGCTCGACGGGCGCAATCTGAAGGCGTTGCTCGCGAGCCTCTCGGCGCTCGCCGTCGCCGAGTCGCTCACGCGCTTTGTCGTCGGCATGCCGCGCACGCTCGACGACCGCACCGGCATCGCCGCCCAGCGCGCCGTTCGCTTCTGCGAGAAGCTCGCCAACCACACCCGCTGCGAGGTCGAGCTCATCGACGAGCGCCTCACCACCGTCGAAGCCTCCCGTCGTCTGCGCGAGGGCGGCGCCGACCGTCGCCAAGAGCGCGAGCGCATCGACAGCGCCTCCGCCGCGATCATCCTCCAACAGTGGCTCGACACCCGCCGCTGAGCCGCTGAGCCGCTGAGCCGCTGAGCCGCTGAGCCGCTGAGCCGCTGAGCCGCTGAGCCGCACACCGTTCGCGCACACCTCATCGGCGGCGGCGATGCTGCGCGACCCAGGGCGACAGGCCCGCGGACGAGGGCGTGAGCACGGTCGAGCGCTGCTTCTTGAACGCCGCGACGGCCACCGCGACGGCGAGCGCTTCGTCGTCGGCCTCTGCGGCGCTCGTGGTTTTGCAGAGCTCGGACTTGTACAACTCGATGAAACCCGTGTGGTAGCGGCCCGCGAGAAACGCCTCATGACGCAGCACGCGCTCATGGAAGGCGAGATTGTTTTTGATGCCGCCGACCACATATTCACCGAGCGCGCGGCGCATGCGCTGGATGGCCAGCTCGCGCGTCGGAGCCCACACACTCAGCTTGCTGATGAGCGGATCGTAGTGACTTGAAATCTCCGATCCCTGATAAATCCCGCTGTCATCGCGCACGAAGGGTCCTTGCGGTGTTCGCAGCGCGACGATCTTTCCGGGGCTTGGCATGAAGCCGCGCTCCGGATCTTCGGCGTAAATGCGGCACTCGATGGAGGCGCCGCGGCGACTCACGTCGGCCTGCGTGTAGCCAAGCGCTTCGCCCGCCGCGACGCGCACCATCTCGCGCACGAGATCGATCCCCGTCACCCACTCGGTGATCGGATGTTCGACCTGCAGGCGCGTGTTCATCTCGAGGAAATAGAAGGCGCCGTCTTCCGCGAGCAAGAACTCCACCGTGCCCGCCGAGTAGTAGCCGACGGCCTCGGCGGCTCGCACCGCGACCTCACCCATGCGCCGGACGAGCTCGTCGGTCGCGACCGGGCAGGGCGTCTCTTCGATGACCTTTTGGTGGCGCCGCTGGATCGAGCAGTCGCGCTCGAACAAGTGAACGACGTTGCCGTGCCGATCGCCGAGCAGCTGGATCTCGACGTGGCGCGGCCGCTCGATCGCCTTCTCGAGGTAGACCGTGCCGTCGCCGAAGGCCTTCTCCGCCTCGCTCGCAGCGCGCTCGACCGCCGCGCCGAGATCGCTCTCGCGCACGACGAGCCGCATGCCCTTTCCGCCGCCGCCCATCGCCGCCTTGACCATCACCGGATAGCCGAGCGTCCGGGCATTCGTGAGCGCGTCCTCGACCGAGTTGGCCGTCGCACCCGGCACGACCGGAACGCCCGCACCGACCATCCGCGCGCGCGCCTCGGTCTTGGAGCCCATCGCCTCGATCGCCTCAACCGGCGGGCCGATCAACACCACGCCCGCATCAGCGCAAGCCCTCCCGAGCTCGGCTTTTTCGGACAAGAATCCGTAGCCCGGATGAATCGCCTCCGCGCCAGTCTTGCGGCACGCGTCGAGGATGCGATCGATCCGCAGGTAGCTCTCGCTCACGAGCGCCGGGCCGATGCCGATGGCCTCATCCGCCATGCGCACGTGGAGCGCGGCGCGGTCGGCGTCGCTGAAGACCGCCACGGTGCGGATCCCCAGCTCACGCAGCGTGCGCACGATGCGGACCGCGATCTCTCCGCGATTCGCGATCAAGACCTTGCGGAACACGGCCCGCGGCGTACCACATGACCCCGCGCGCGCGTATAGAATGCCCGCCGATGAAGGCCCGCCGATGATTGCCCGCAGATGAGCGCCCGCAGATGAGCGCCCGCAGATGAATGCCCGCCGATGAACAAGCGCCCGCGTCCCTCCGCGCCCGAAGCGCGCATCGCCGGCGAATCCGAAACACCCCAGGCCGAGCTCTGTTTCACACCTGCACCCGGGCCCGTGGCCGAGCGATCGTTCCATCGTGCACCCGAGCCCGCGGCCGAGCCCGTGGCCGAGCGATCGTTCCATCGTGCACCCGAGCCCGCGGCCGAGCCC
>SHZB01000183.1 GCA_009692485.1 Myxococcales bacterium | reverse complement strand
GGTGCCTGCGCCTGGCCGGGTGGCTCGTCGGCGCACGCGGCCGCCAAGACTACCATCGCCAGGATTCCGCACGACCGCTTCGCGACTTCAGACCAGCCCTTCTCCTTCATCATGGCACGCTCTCCCATTAGTTTGCAGCCGTTGTGATCACATCACCGTTTCACAGTTCCCGCCACACCGAATCCGCTCCCAACGCGCCCTCATTCCTGGCCAACCCCTCCATCTCGCCGAGCCCAACGCAAGCCCGCCACCGCCCGAGCCCGAAAATCGGGCCTCATTCGTCCTATCCGCCGCTCTGGCCGCAGACCGAAAGCACCTTGGGCACCGAGTCGATGATCGCGATGGTGTTGCCCAGGATCCAGTCGGTGAGGGCATCGTGAAAGGTAGTCGCTTTCATCGCTGAATCCATGACCGTCGTGACAAAGAACCACGTGTTTTCGGTGAATCCCTCGTGCTGTCCGCAGTTCGGCGAGTATATCCCCGGCGTCCGTGTCATTTTGGTCGCCTCTTCGGACGTGGTGGGCACATCGGAAACGCGCGAGACAGCCTTCCGCGTGGCCTTGGCGAAGTCGACGATCGAGATGCCGAAGGAGGCGGCGCTCTGCGAGATCACCGGGTCCGAGAGATCCATGCGCGCAAAATAGGGTGTGGTGATGTGGTTCAACAACAGGTGGCCGAGGTCACTGCAAAGGTAGCGGTCAGCGGCGTCGTGCGTGGCTAGGCACGAGCTGTCGAGCGGGGCATCATAAGCATCCACGAACGCCCGCTGGTAGTTGGCTTGCTTGCCGACCTCAAAGTCGGCCGCATTCGGGAGGTCGTAATCATCGATCTCGGGCGGAAAGTCGGCGTCCATGACGCCGAGCACCGTCGTTTTGTTGGCGTCGAACAAGGCAGCCAAGAAATCGACGTTGTAGGTGGCACCCGCCGACCCAGCCGAAGTCCCGGTGATCAGCACCTGCTCCGCGTCGATGAGAGGCGGCATGGTGATGACGCCATCGTCGGACTTGACCGAGCCCTGCAGCTGATCGAACGCCGCTTTGGCGATCGAGTGGCCTCGAAAATGGAGGCGGTACTTCTTTGTGGCGTCGTCTATCTTGGTGAGGACGGCGTCGCTCTTATTACCCGCCCAGCTGTCGGAGCTGCAGTAGTAGACGAACACTTGGTTGGCGTCGCCGAGCTTGTTCTTTGTATCGCGTAGGGTGAAGCCCTTCTCACCGATGGTCTCGGGCGTCATCTTCGACGACATCTTTGAGCCGTTGTACGAGCCAATGCCACACCAGCGCTCGCGGCACTGGTCGTAATCCGCCCCGCAGCCGCCTCCGCCCTGGAAGTGAAACACCCAATTGTGCGTCGTGGCCATGCTCGCGGCGGCGCGGACGTACATGACGGCAGGGCTGCCGTCGTTGCATACTGCGTCGGGCGCGGTGAGCTTGATGCGGTGCAGGGCGGTTCCGGCGGGCAGCCCTGGCTTCGGAGCCGTTCCACCGGTGCAAGGATCGTCGGCGAGCGCGGCATTGATGAGCAACACCTCGTCCCCACCTGCGGTTCCCGAGCTCGATGCGGTGTCGGGGGTGTCGGGGGTGTCGGTGGTGCCACAGCAGATCAGCGCCATGAGTGGGCCACCAACCGTAAGAACAGCGAGCGCCTTCGAGAGAGAGAACGGGCTCATCGAATCGATGACACTAGCACAAGACTGCGGCTCAAGAGCCGTCAAATCGAATGGGAGAGCGCCCTGAGCCCGGGCTTGAGGTTGCGGCGTGTCACCCGAGGCACCCGGAGCGAAAGCGCTGGGCGCTCTTCATGATCCGTTGGCTCACGCACAACCGCGATCCCAAGGGCCCGAAACCTTAAAATTTTCTCGCCATGGACCTCCGGCACTTCCGCGCAGCGCCTCTCGCTCTTGCCCGCGGCGCAGGAGCACGCGCTCGCCCAGGATGATGGCAAGGGGCGGCTCTTGCGGGCCGTGACGGAGCTGTCCAAGGCCTTCGCGCTCGCGGTACCGCACGATGAGGCGCTCCGCATTCGTGATGATGTCGGCTTTTTTCAAGCCGTGCGCACCGCCATCGCGAAGACCTCGGTCGGCGAGCGGAGGTCGTCGGGCGAGCTGGACCACGCGATCCGCCAGATTGTGTCGAAGGCCGTCGCGTCGGATGAGGTCATCGACAACTTCGCCGCCGCGGGTCTCAAGAACCCCGACATCTCCATGATGTCGGATCAGTTTCTCGCCGACGTGCGCGGGATGGAACAACAGCGCCGTGAAGATCCTCGGCGACGACATGCTGCGCTTGATCGCCCGCGAGCTGGTCGAGACCGTCCGCCAGAACGTCACGATCGACTGGACCGTGAAGGAGTCGGTGCGCGCGAAGCTGCGCGTCATCGTGAAGCGCATCCTGCGGAAGTACGGCTATCCGCCGGACAAGCAGGAGGCCGCGACGAACACGGTGCTGCAGCAGGCGGAGTTGCTGTCGCAATTCTGGACGGCCCAGAACTGAGCGCGCCGACCCTTCGAAGCCGTTCAATGCGCCCGGTCGATTTGGCCTTGCAACTTGGACCGGGCTCGGGACAACTGTGCGGTCAGGGGTCACCAGCCATGTCGAGAAACTTCGTGAATGTTGTCTGCGCGCTCGGAATTCTTGGCGTTGCAGGTTGGCTCGGGGCGGCATGCAACGGCGGCAAAGAAGTCGTGGGTGGGGGCAACGGCGGCAGCACCGGCGCGGCTCCGCTCGGGTGTCCGGGCGAGCTGCTGAAATGCGGCACGAGCTGCGTGGATGCGCGCGTCGATCCGGCCAACTGCGGCGCGTGTGGCGAGGCCTGCGCCGACGGCGAGGTGTGTTCGCAAGGAGGCTGCGGCTTGACCTGCCTGGGCGGCACGACCAAGTGCGACGTCGCGCCCGAGGGCTCGCCGGATGAGCCGCCCGTGACCTTGTGCATCGACACCGCGGTCGACGCCGATCACTGCGGAGGCTGCGGCGCGGCGTGCGCGGTTGGCGAGGTGTGCCAGGCGGGCGTATGCGCGACCGAGTGCGTCGGCGGCACGACGAAGTGCCAAGACGCGAACAACGACGACGTGTGCGTCAACACTCAAATTAGCGCGAATTACTGCGGTGATTGCATGATCGCGTGCGGCGTTGGGCAGGTTTGTCAGGGCGGCGCGTGCGTGACCGACTGCGTGGGTGGCACGACGAAATGCCAAGACGCGAACATGAACGATGTCTGCGTCGACACGGATGTCGATATCGCGTTTTGCGGCGATTGCACCAAGGCGTGCGCGGCGGACGAGGTCTGCGCTGCCGGAAAGTGCGCGCTCAGCTGCGTAGGCGGGACGACGAAGTGCGGCGTCGCCTGCACCAACACGCAGATCGATCCCGCCCACTGCGGAGGCTGCGGCAAGGCGTGCGGCGCGGGTCAAGCCTGCGTCACCGGCAAGTGCAAGCCCTTGGCTCCTGCGTTCACCGCTCCGCTCGCGGTCGGCTACAACCACAGCTGTCTCCTCGCGAGCGACGGCACGGTCAAGTGTTGGGGGATGAATTTCTTCGGGCAGCTCGGGCTCGGTGACCAGCAGGACCGTGGAGACGGGCCGAACGAGATGGGCGATCTGCTGCCCGCCGTGTCGCTCGGGACCGGAAAGACCGCCAAGGCGATCACCGCGGGCTTGGGGCATACCTGCGCGATTTTGAACGACGACACGCTCAAGTGCTGGGGTCAGAACAACGCCGGGCAGCTCGGGCTCGGCAACCAGCAGAATCGCGGCGACGGTTCGCTCGAGATGGGCGAGGCGCTCCCCGCCGTGTCGCTCGGGACCGGAAAAACCGCCAAGGCCGTTGCCGCCGGCTTCTACTTCACCTGCGCGATCCTGAACGACGAGTCGGTCAAATGCTGGGGTCAGAACAACTTTGGCCAGCTCGGCCAAGGCGACACGCAGCAACGCGGCGACCAGGCCAATGAGATGGGCGACGCGCTGCCCGCGGTGTTGCTCGGGACGGGCAAGTCAGCCAAGGCCATCGCCGCCGGCGCGTACCACGCGTGTGTGATCTTGAACGACGACACCACGAAATGCTGGGGCTCCAACACTGGCGGTCGGCTCGGGCTCGGGGACCAACTCGGGCGCGGCAACGACCCGAATGAGATGGGCGACAATCTCCCGGCGGTGTTACTCGGCGCGGGCAAGAACGCGAAGATGGTCACGACAGGCGCTGCCCACACCTGCGTCGTGTTGAACGACGACACGGTCAAGTGCTGGGGCCAAAACAACTTGGGTCAGCTCGGGCTTGGCAACACCCAGAACCGCGGCGACCAGCCCGACGAAATGGCCGGGTCTCTCCCGGTTGTGTTGCTCGGCGGCGGCAAGACGGCGAAGGCGGTCGCCGCGGGCGATGCGCACACCTGCGCGCAGTTGAACGACGATACGGTCAAGTGCTGGGGCTACAACCTCTACGGCACGCTCGGGCAGGGCGACAGTGTGAACCGCGGCGACAATCCGAACGAGCTAGCGGACTTTCTCAATCCTATCGCCCTCGGCGTCGGGAAGACCATCAAGACCCTGGATGTCGGCGATGATTTTTCATGTGCCATCCTGAACGACGACTCGATCAAATGCTGGGGCTATAACCTCGACGGCCAGCTTGGCATCGGCGATACGGATAACCGCGGCGATCAGATGAACGAGATGGGCACCATGCTCCCGGCCGTCTTGCTGGCCGCACCGTAGGCTCGGGCGGCGCGGAATGTTTGGCCTCGCAGTCGCGCTCGCTGCCCACGCTGCCCACGAATTGGCGCCGGTAGGGTCGGGCGTGGCGGAATGTTTGGCCTCGCAGGCTCATTCCGATAGCGATGGGCTCGATGCGCCACAGCCAAGCGATCGATCATGACACTCCGGAGTTCTCGCGCGAGATCGACCTCGCCGTGACGCGCCCGCGGCGTGCGGCTCCGGCCGAGGCCTCGCGGGTCACGCGTGCCGAAGTGAACCTGTCGCATGCGCGCCACAATTTGCACGAGCTGCGGGCGTGCATCGGCGCAAGGTCGGGCTCGCCCGCGCGCATTTGGGCCGTGCTCAAGGCGGACGGCTACGGCCACGGCGCCGCTCAGCTCGCGGTCACGCTCGAGCAGGCGGGCGTGGACGGCGTGTGCGTCGCGCTCCTCGAAGAAGGCATCGATCTCCGAAATGCGGGCGTGCGCGTGCCGATCTTGATCATGAGCGGTGCCTACGGACGCCGTCGCGACGGCCTCGAAGCACTCGTGCATCATGGGCTCACGCCCGTCGTGTACTCCGCCGAGCAGCTCGAGGGCCTCGCGAATGCGCATCGCTACCTCGCGTCCCTCGCCGCGCGCGGTACCGGCGCCCCGGTGGCCGAGCGACTCGCGCTCCACGTCAAGATCGACACCGGCATGGGACGCCTCGGCGTGCGCGAGCCGGAGCTTGGTAGTCTCCTCACGACCTTGCGCTCGCTGCCGGAGCTACGCCTCGAGGGCTTGATGACCCACCTCGCCTGCGCCGACGCCGAGAGCGACGCCGTCACCACCGAGCAGCTCGCGCGCTTCGAGTCCGCGACCGAGACGGTGCGCCATCATGGCTTCTCGGTCGAGCTTCGGCATGCGGCAAACAGCGCGGCGACGCTGCGGTGGCGGAGCGCCCACTACGACATTGTGCGACCGGGCCTCGCCTTGTTCGGCGTCCACCCGTGTGCCACGCGCCCGCACGATCTCGAGCGCGCCCCGAAGCTCAAGCCCGTGATGCGCGTTCTCAGCGAGGTCGTCGCGCTGCGCGAGCTGCCCGTGGGTGCGTCCGTCGGCTACGGCCACGACTGGACCGCTACGCGCCCGAGCCGCATCGCCACCATTCCGATGGGATATGCGGACGGCCTCAGTCGCGCCCTCTCGAATCGCGGCTCGGTGTTGCTCGGCGGCGCGCGTGCCCCCATCGTCGGCACCGTGTCGATGGACATGACCATGATCGACGTGACCGACATCCCAAACGCCACCGTGCGCGACGAGGTTGTCGTGCTCGGGGAACAGCGCGGCCGCTTTGGCAGTGACTGCATCACCGCGGCCGAGTTCGCCGAGAAGAGCGGCACCGTCAGCTGGGAGTGCCTGACGAGCATTTCCCGCCGAGTTCCGCGCTTCTATCGCCACTCCTGAGCGCCGCCGACAAGCGAATAGCCCGCTATTGGCCAATCGCCGCCGACAAGCGAATAGCCCGCTATTGGCCAATCGCCGCCGACAAGCGAATAGCCCGCTATTGGCCAATAGTCCGCGATTCGCGATTGGCCAACAGCGAGTCGCCAGCTGCTCGCTATTGGCCCATTCGCTCAGCTGCAGCCGAGGCTATTGCCGCAATTGAGGCACTTGTAGCAGGCGCCGTTGCGGACCGTGATGTGGCCGCATCCGTCGCACACCGGCGCGTCGCCCATCAACTCTTCGAGCTGGGCGTCGAGGCTCGCCATCGGACCTTCCGCGCGTGTGCCAGCTTTAGATTTGCCGGCGTGCCTTCCGTCGCTACCGACGCCGTCGGCGTGCCCGCGCTGCTCGGCGAGGGCGGCTGGAGTCACTGTGTTCTCGACAGACACAGTGTTCTCGACAGACACAGTGTCCTTGGCCTTTGCCGCAGCGGCTCCGCTCGTGCTGTCCGGCGCATCCGTCTCGGAGGGATCTTCGATCGCCGAGCGCGGCGGGACGTGCGCGAGGTCGTAGCGCTGCAGGTACTCGACCCCGAGCACACGGAACAGGTAGTCGACGATCGACGTCGAGAACTTCACGTTGTCGTGGCCCTCGACCGGCCCCTGCGGCTCGAAGCGCGTGAACGTGAACTGATCGACGTAGGTCGAGAGCGGCACGCCGTATTGCAGGCCGACGCTGACCGCCATCGCGAAGCAGTTCATCAGCGACCGGAAGGCGGCCCCCTCTTTGTGCATGTCGATGAAGATCTCGCCGAGCGTGCCATCCACGTACTCACCCGTGCGCAGGAAGATCTTGTGCCCACCGACGCGCGCCTCTTGCGTGAAGCCGCTGCGTTTGCCCGGCAGCCGCACGCGGATCCCGGTCGGATGGGTCGCCGCCTTGGGAGTGGCGGGGGCCTTGACCGTCCTCGGCTCGAGCTCTGCCTTGGCCGCGATGGGTCCCTCGGCCCGGCTGTGCTCGGGTGCTCTCTCGGTGTCGGTCGCCTTCTCTTTCGGGTCGTCGCTCTTCGCCGAGAGCGGCTGCGAGCCCTTGCATCCGTCACGGTAAAGCGCGACGGCCTTGAGCCCGAGGCGCCAGCCTTCTTCGTACATTTGCTGTACGTCATCGACCGTCGCCTCGCTTGGCAAGTTGACCGTCTTCGAGATCGCGCCCGAGATGAAGGGCTGCGTCGCCGCCATCATGAGCAGGTGGGCCATCGGCGCAAGGAAGCGCTGGCCTGTTTTTCCGCAGCGATTCGCGCAATCGAACACCGGCAGGTGCTGCGCCTTGAGGTGAGGAGCGCCCTCGATCGTCATGCGCCCCACGATCACGTCGCCCGCCTCCTGGAGCTGCGCGTCACTGAACCCAAGATGCCTGAGGAGCGCGACGCCGTTCTTCGCTTTGCCCGTGAGCGAGAAGCGTTTGTAGGCATCTTCACCGATGACCCAGGCCGCGAACGCCTGCCCGAGGTCGAACACGCTTGGCAGCGCCTTCTCCACGTTGTCGAGCTCATCCTTCGTCAGGCCGAGTGCGAGCAGCTTGGCGCGGTTGCAGTGAGGCGCCGCGAGCAGCGTGTTCGTGCCCGAGACGTAAGCGCAGATCTCTTGCACCTGGTGCTCTGCGTAGCCGAGCGACTTGAGCGCCGCGGGCACGGACTGATTGACGATCTTGAAGTACCCGCCCCCCGCTAGTTTCTTGAATTTCACGAGCGCGAAGTCGGGCTCGACGCCCGTGGTATCGCAATCCATCAAGAGACCGATGGTCCCCGTCGGCGCCAGCACGGTGGCCTGCGAGTTGCGATAACCGTGCTGCTTGCCGAGCTCTACGGCGCGATTCCAATCTTCGGCGGCCGCGCGCCAGAGGTACTCGGGACAGTTGTCGCGATCGATGGCGCTCGCTGCATCACGATGCTTCTCCATCACGCGCAGCATCGGCTCTTCGTTCTTGGCGTAGCCGGCGAAGGCACCCTTGCTCGCTGCCATCTCGGCGGAGGTCGTGAATGCCTGTCCACACAAGATCGCCGTGAGCGCGGAGGCGAGGGCCCGGCCGCGGTCGGAGTCGTAGGACAATCCGACGCGCATCAAGAGCGTGCCGAGGTTGGCGTAGCCGAGGCCCAGCGGGCGGTAGTCGTGCGAGTTCTTCGCGATGAGCTTGGTCGGGTAGCTCGACAAATCGACGAGGATTTCCATCGCGGTGAAGAACACGCGCGCCGCATGGCGATAGAGCTCGACGTCGAAGGAATTGTCGTCGCGCAGGAACTTCGTGAGGTTCAGGCTCGAGAGATTGCACGCGCTGTTGTCGAGGAACATGTACTCCGAGCACGGGTTGCTCGCGCGGATCCGATCCGTGTTCGGGCAGGTGTGCCAGTCGTTGATGGTCGTGTCGTACTGGATGCCGGGATCGGCACATTCCCACGCCGCGTTGGCCACCATGCGCCACAGAGCCTTGGCGCTGTAGGTACCGACCACCTCGCCGGAGGTGCGGGCGCGCGTGTGCCAGGTATCGCTCGGCTCGGCGCCGTAGCTGGATGGCGCGGGCGGGGTGGCGCCACCGCTTGCCAAGGTCGCGGTGCGCATGAACTCGTCGGTGACGCGCACCGAGTTGTTCGAGTTCTGGCCGCTCACCGTGTGGTAGGCCTCTCCGTTGAAGTCCGCCGGATAGCCCGCCGCGATGAGCGCGCGTGCCTTCTTCTCTTCGCGCACTTTCCACTCGATGAAGTCGACAATCTC
>SHZB01000182.1 GCA_009692485.1 Myxococcales bacterium | reverse complement strand
GCGGATCTGCTCCATCTTCTCGAAGTCCGCGAGTTCGAGCGTGCCCGCGATTCGCTCCGGCGAGGCGACCGCGTTCGGGTCCGTCTGCGCCTGCACGAGCAGCTTGCGGATGATGTCCGTCCAGCCGTCCGCGACGAGATCCTCGGCCTGCCAGCCGCCCGAGACGAGCACGTTGAAGTTGTCCATGCGCCGCTGCTGCCAGCCAGGCGTTAGGGATTCGCGCCACGCCGGATCGGTGTCGCGATTCGCGCGCACGTCGATCGAGGACGGCGTGCGCTGGAACACGGTGAGGTGCTTCGCGCCCTCGGCGAGATGCGGCACGCACTGCACGGCCGTGGCGCCGGTCCCAATGACCGCGACTCGCTTGTCCTTCAGGCCTGTTAGGCCGCCGTCCGGCCCGCCGCCCGTGTAGGCGTAGTCCCAGCGGCTGGTGTGGAACGAGTGGCCGCGGAACGACTCGATGCCCGCGATGCCCGGCAGCTTCGGCCGGTTCAGCGGGCCGTTTGCCATCGCGACGAAGCGCGCGCGCATCTGATCGCCGCGGTTCGTCGAGACGATCCACTGCGCCGCCGCTTCGTCCCAGCGCAGCTCGGTCACTTCGGTCTGGAAGCAGACGTCTTCGTAGAGCCCGAACTTGCGCCCGATCGCGCGGCTGTGCGCCAGGATCTCTGGCGCGCGCGTGTACTTCTCCTTCGGCACGTAGCCGACTTCCTCGAGCAGCGGCAGATAGATGTACGACTCGACGTCGCACATCGCTCCGGGGTAACGGTTCCAGTACCAGGTGCCGCCGAAGTCGCCGCCCTTCTCGATGACGCGCACACTTGTTACGCCCGCCTCGCGCAGCCGCGCGGCCGCCAGCAATCCGCCGAAGCCGCCGCCGATCACGATCACGTCTCGCTCGTCCGCGATCGGGGCGCGCTGCAGCGGATCCACGTACGGGTCGTCGAGGTAGTGCGCGAAGGCGCCCGTCACCTCCGCGTATTGCTCGTTGGCGTCGCCGCGCAGGCGCTTGTCGCGCTCGGCGCGGTATTTCGCACGGAGCTTGTCCGGGTCGAACCCGAGCTCCGTTGAACTACTGAGAGGCTTGGTGTCTTTCATCTGTGCTTCCCCGTATGGGCGCTCAATCGTCGGAGGTATACGACAGCTTCGTCAAGCCAGTGCTCTGGCTGGCCGATTCAACTCGTCGGGGGCGCGCGTGAGCGGTTCGCGGGGCGATGACATCTCGGTTGTGCTGATCGACGACGACCCGCTCGTGCGGAGCCTCGTCTCTCAGGCGCTGCGCGGCTCGTACACGGTCAGCAGCGTGGCTACTGGGACAGAAGGGCTTGCGCTGCTCGCGAGAGATCCGCCCGACCTCGTCTTGCTCGACGTCGACCTGCCGGACATCGACGGCTTCACGGTGTGCCGAAAACTCCGGGCGCATTATACGAGCGAAGAACTCCCGGTCCTGATGCTCACCGGAAATCAGGACGACTCCGCAGTCGAAGCCGCCTTCGAAGCGGGCGCTACCGACTTTCTCGCAAAGCCTGTCAGCGTGCCCTTGCTCCGGCAGCGGCTGCGCTTCGCGTTCCGAGCTGCCGGCGCATTCCAGCGCGTGATCGAGAACGAACGCCGGCTCGCGCGCGGCCACGAACTCGCGGGCATCGGGCAGTTCGAATGGCACGTCGGTCCGGAGCGGCTGGTGTGCACGCCGCAGGCGCTGCGCATCCTCGGCTCTCCGGAATCCCCGCCGGCGAGCCTGGAGGAGTTCTTCCTGAATCACGTTCATCCGGAGGATGCAGCGCGTGCGCGAGCGCTCTTCTCGAACGAGTCGCTTGTGGAAGCCGAGATCCGGCTGGGCGCCGAGGGAGACGCACCCACGGTGCGGATTTACCTAGAGGTTGCCGCGCGCCCGAGCGGCAAAGTGTTCTTCGTGACGATGCACGACATCAGCGGTTCAGTCGGAGACCCACGCCACAAGCTCGCTTATTATGACGCGGCCACCGGGCTGCCCAATCGACAGCTCTTCGAGTCCCGTTTGGACGCGGCGCTGCAGTCGAGCGCGGCGCAGCGCTACGCCGTGCTGTTCGCGGACATCGATGGCTTCAAGAACGTGAACGACACGCTCGGCCACCTCGCCGGCGACGAGCTGCTCCGGCACGCCGCAGCGCGGCTGCTCGCGTCGCTGCGAATCAACGATTCGATCGGCCGGATGGCGCTCTCGGGCTCCGTCGGGCGTTGGGGCGGCGACGAGTTCGCCGTGCTCGTCGGACCCATCGCGAGCGCTCGCGATGCCGAGCACGTCGCCGCGCGGATTCTCCAGCAGGCGGCCGAGCCCGTGCGGATGGGCGGCCGGGACCAAAGCTTCCGGCTCAGTATCGGCATCGCCATCTACCCGGATCACGGCCGGACCCGCCACGAGCTGATCCGGAAGGCGGACAAGGCGATGTACGAGGCGAAGCGCGCCGGCGGGAACAGCGCCAGGCTGTATGAGCCGGTCATGGAGGTACAGGCGACGCGGCGCTCCGCGATCGAGGCGGATCTGCCGCAGGCTCTCGAAGCCGGGCAGCTGTGGCTCGCGTATCAGCCTCGGTTCACACTCGATACGCTCGCGATCAACGGAGCCGAGGCGCTGCTGCGCTGGAACCACCCGACGCTGGCCGCGGTGCGACCGAACGAGTTCATCGGCGTCGCGGAGCGGAACCGCTCGATTCTCGAGATCGGGCGCTGGGTGATCGAGCAAGCTGCGGCAGAACTCTCACGTTGGCGTGCCGCCGGAGTCGCCGACTTGCGCGTCTCCGTGAACGTATCGCCGATTCAGCTGCGCGGGACCGATTTCATACGCGGCTTGACCGATGCCCTCGTCGAGACACAAATCAGGCCCCAACAGATCGAACTCGAGATCACCGAGTCGATTCTGCTCGAGCAGACGCGGGAGGTCACCGACAACCTCCGAGCGATCAGGGACATGGGAGTTGGGCTCGCGATCGACGACTTCGGCACGGGCTACAGCTCCCTGAGCGCACTGCTCGCAATGCCCCTAACGGCTGTAAAGCTCGACCGCTCCATCGTGCTGCAGATAGAGGGCTCCGCGGGTGCGCGCTCGGCCGTGCAGGCGATCGTGACGATGTGCCGAGGCATCGGCTGCACGTTCGTTGCCGAGGGCATCGACTCGGAGGAGCAGGTTCGCATTCTTCGCGAACTCGGCTGCACCGAGGGGCAAGGCTTCTGGTTCTCGGAACCGGTCGCTGCACACAAGTTTCTCGAGCGAGTGCGCGCGCAGCCGAATCGATGAGCCCCGAGTTCACGCCGCAGGCGTCACTCGCGCGAGCGACAACGCGAAAGCGGAGCGCAGCGCGTTTGCATCGGCGCTCTTCGAGATGGCGCCGATCGCGCCGACCCGCTTCGCGGCGGCCGCGAGTTCGTCCAACGGCGCGCCTGAGCAGAGCACGATCGCAATCCGGCCACCGGCGCTCTCGTTGCGCGCGGAGACCAGCTCCGCGAACCCAGCGCCGCCGAGGCCCGGCATCGAGAGATCCAGCACGACCACATCCGGGCGGTCGCGCAACACCTCGGACAAGCTGCCGAGCGCTTGATCTCGCAGCTTCACTTCGTGGCCGAGGCCGCGCAGCACTGCTGCGACCACTCGCAGGGCGATCGGGTCGTCGTCGATCACCTGGATTCGTAGGGGTCGCGGCGTCATGTGCTCACACCTCGGGAGCTCGTCGCAGCGGCAAGCAGGATGGGGAGAACTTCGCGTAGCTCGCGCTCGAGCGCGTCGAGCAAAGGTGCGAGCTCGGACACCGGCGCCGGCGTCCGCGCGGCTTGCTCGAGGCGAGCCGCAGCCAGTGACGCGCGCTTCGCGCCCAGCTGCGCCGCGTTCGATTTCAGCTGGTGTGCGATCGAGCGAATGCGCGGGACGTTCGCCGCCGTCAGCGCCTCGCGCGCGTCGAGAAGCATGTGCGTCGCGCGGTCCACGAACTCCTCGACGAGCGACGCTGTGAAGCCTTTGTCTTCGCTGTCGAGCTTGCCCAGCGCTTCGAGCGCGCTCGGGTCGAAGCGCTCGAGGTCGGGAGCGGCGGCGGCAGGCGCGCCTGCTCGCACCGCTTCAGATTCCGGCGCCCAGCGCTCGATCAGCGCTGCGAGTTGATCCTGCGTGAACGGCTTGGTGGCGTAGTCGTCCATGCCCGAGCCGAGGCACTTCTCGCGCTCGCCGGGCATCGCGTGGGCTGTGAGCGCCACGATTGGCGTGCGCTGTGCCGCGGTCTCCCGCAGCCGCCATTCGCGCGCGGCGGCGTAGCCGTCGAGGTTGGGCATCTGACAGTCCATGAGGACCAGGTCGAAGGCTTGCTTCGCCAGCGCGGCGAGCGCTTGCTCGCCGTCGCCGACGACCTGAACCGAACAGCCGAGCCCCTCGAGCATGGCTCGCGCCACGCGCTGATTGATGGCGTTGTCCTCGGCGACGAGCACCCGAGCGCCTGCTCGCGCGCCTCGCGACCTTCGCGCCGAGGCTGGCTGCTCGCTCGCTGACGATTCGCCGCCGCGCGACAGCGCCCGCTCGATCGCACGCAGCAACTCGTCGCGCGGCACGGGCTTCGCAAGTGCCGCGGCAATTGAGAGCTCGCGCTGGAGTTCGGGAGCGAGGCCAGCGGCAGCAGAGGAGAGCACCAGCACGATCGGTTGAGGCAGCGCCAGCGCGCGCAGGCTGCGGATGAAATCGAGGCCGCTCACGTCCGGCATCATCATGTCTGTGAGCACGAGCTCGAACGGGTTTCGTTCTCGCTCGGCGCGCAGGACCGCCGCGAGCGCGTCCTCCGCGTTCGCGAAGCATTCGAACGGCAAGCCCCAGCTTGTCAGGTAATGCTCGAGCACGATGCGATTCGTCTCGTTGTCGTCGACCACGAGCGTCCGCGCGGAGCGCAGCGTGACCTCGCTCGACGGCCCTTTCGCCTCGACGACTTCGAAGGGCAGCGCGACCCAGAACGTCGAGCCGCGGCCGAGTTCGCTTTCGAAGCCGACATCGCCACCCATGATGCGCGCCAGGTTGCGGCTGATGGCGAGGCCGAGGCCGGTGCCTCCGAAGCGCCGCGTCATCGAGTCGTCCACCTGCGAGAACTGCTCGAAGATCCGGGCATGCTGGTCCGGCGCGATCCCGATCCCGGTGTCGCGCACGGAAACGCGGATGTGCGGACGGTCGCCCCGCTTCAGCGGGTGCTGCGCGTCCGGAGTGTCGACCCGCACCTCGATGCTCACCTCGCCGCGCTCCGTGAACTTGACGGCGTTGCCCACCAAGTTCGTGAGGATCTGCCGCAGCCGTGCGGAGTCGCCCGAAAGCTGTTTCGGAGCCTCGGGGGCGACGAAGCAGGTGAGCTCTACGCCCTTCTTCTGCGCGCGCTGGGCCAGCAGCTGCGCCACGCTCTCGACGACGTGCGCGAGATCGAACTCGCTGTCGGCGAGCTCCATGTGGCCCGCCTCGATCTTCGAGTAATCCAGAATGTCATTGATCACGAGCAGCAACGACTCACCCGAGTCGTACACGGTCTGGGCGAAACCGCGCTGTGTGCCGTCGAGCTGAGTGTCGAGCAAGAGCTCGGCCATCCCTAACACGCCGTTCATCGGTGTACGAATCTCGTGGCTCATGTTCGCGAGGAAGCGAGATTTCGCCTCGTTCGCATGCTGCGCGACGCGCGCGGCCTCTGACGCCGCTTTGGCGAGCTCGACGGACTCCGCGGTGCGGCGCCCGAGCTGCTCCGTGCGCTCCTGTACTCGTTGCTCGAGTTCGCGTTGATGGGCTTGGAGTCGTGCCGATGACTCTTGGAGCGAATCCACCATCGCGTCGAAGTCACGAGCGAGGGCGCCGATCTCGTCATCCGACGCGAAGCCCACGCGCTGCCGGAGATCTCCCTGCGCCACGCTTCGCGCGGCGTCCGCTAGCACGGACACGGGCCGCGTGATCCGGCGCGTTGCCGCAAGTGTGAGCAATCCGGCGAGCGACGAGACGAGCGCAGCGGCGGCAGCGAACGAGATCATGTAGCTGCGAGCGCGAGCGGTCGCGCGCGAATCCTGCATCCCGATCTGCAGATAACCGATCGCTTCGCGCTCAGCGCTAGGCGCCGCAGCGAGCGGATCCTCCGAGTCCACGGCAACGGCCTCCACGCGCGCGGCGACGTGGATGACTCCCCGGTCGTCCGGCAGTGCGACTGTCGGGGCAGCTGCAAACCCGAAGGCGGCAACCTCCGGGACCGACGCGGACGTCGCCTCGCGGTGATATTCGCCGACTACTGCGCCGCTCGCGCCCCGAACCACGATGTAGACGACGTCGGAGTTCTCGCGCAGGGAGTCGATCACGCGCTGGAGGTCTGTCGGACTCTGCGTGTAGATGGCGTACTGCGCGTTCTTCGCGCTGATGTCCGCGATCTCCAAGCCGTGCTCGCGGGCGCGCTCGCGAGCCTCCGTCGAGGCTTGCCTGGCAGCGAAGGCGCCGAGCGCGAGCGTGGTCAGCGCGACTGCGCCGAGGGTCAGCGCATTCAGCTTCGTCGAGAGCCGCTTCGGCCGGAGCGAGAAGCTCATCGATATACCGCCGTCGCCTTGGCAACCAGATCACCGCCCGGGGCCGCGAGCTTCATGTCGTCGAAGGCGCGCGCGTTCAGCGAGTAAAGAATGATGCGGGGCTTCTGCACTGGGAGATCCCTGGGCGCGCGGCCTCTGAGGATGTCCGCGCCGAGCTCGCCGCACTGACGGCCGATGTCGCGGTAGTCGCGATCCAGCGCGTAAAGCGCACCGGCCTTGACCCAGGAATCCGAAGGTCCGCTGATCGGAATGCGATTCGAGAACGCAAACGTGAGGACGGTTCGCGCCGTGGCGGCCGAGAGCACGGTCGCGTCCGGCACGCCCCAAATGGCGTCGACGTTCTTCAGCGCCTTCAGCGCTTCAGGGATCTTGTTCGGTGACTCGACCGGCCGCGCCACGAGCTCTAAGCCCACTCGCTGTGCGGCGAGCGAGGCTTCCGCGATGCGGGCGGCGTTTCGCTTCGGGTCGTACAACACACCGATTCGCTTCGCGTGCGGGAGCAGCTCCCGCAACCAGCGCAGCTCGGTGCTCGCCGGGAACTCGAGCTCGACCGCCGTCGCGTTGAGACGTTCGGAGAGAGGGCGGGCGCGAACGACCATGCCTGCGACGAGCGGCGTTTCGCCGAGGCGCGCTGCGAGTGCGTCCGTTGCGCGATCGCCGAGCGTAATGACCAGCGTCGCACCGCGGGAACGAATCAGCGCAAAGGAGTCGTCCCCCGGATCCTTTGCGGCGAGCGTCACGACCTCGAGCGGAACCCCGGGCAAGCGGGCGCCGATCACCTCTCGAATGCCGGCCTCGGCGTCCGCGTAGGCTTTCCCCGCGCCGCTCGCGACGACCACGATCGGCGCCTCGGCGGCGCTCGCTGGGAGCGCGGCGAGGATTCCGCAGACGAGCAGTCCGAGCGCGCGCAACAGCATCTCGGCTCTCGTCAGAATGCGACGCGTGTTGTTATGAAGAGCGTCCGGCCGTTCTGCTCGATGCGGGCCTGCACGTGCTCCTCTGAGCCGGGATCGAAGTACCGCTCATTGAACAGGTTGCGGACGCCGGCCTGCAGCGAGAAGCCGGCCGCGAGATCCGGCGCGTCGAGCGTCAGGTTTGTGAGAAATGCGTTGCCCGCGCGCGTGCCGTAGATGGTCACACGATCGCTCGTGTATTGAAGCTCCGTGGCGGCGAAGAAGCGCTCTCCCAACAGAGGCGCGATCAGATTCAGCTTCACTTGATGCGTCGGGGAGTTGGGGAGCCGGCTCCCGTCCCTGCTGTCTTCCGTACGCTGCATTGCCCAGCTCGCGCGCGCCTTCCAGCCGCCCGTCCAGTTCCCTTCGAGCGTGTTCTCCAGACCGAAGGACTTGCGGCCCTCGCGATTCGCGACCACCAGAAGCCCGTCGAGCGGATCGGTCTCGATTGCGATCAGATCCTTGATCTGCGAGTAGTAGAGCGAACCCGTGAAGCGCAGGCTTTCGCCGAGCTGCTGCTCGAGTACCAACTCCGTGGTCTCGATCGTCTCGGCGGCGAGCTTGGCTGGCGCGTTTTGAATCAAGGGAGAGCTGTAAAACAGCTCGTAGCCATCGGGGGCCCGAAAAGCGGTGCCGTAGAGCAGCTTGAGCACGGTCGCTTCCGCCGCCTGCCAGACGAGGGCGACGCGAGGGTTCACGCGGTCGTCTGATAATTCGTAGCTGTCGTAACGCGCGCCCACGAGCAACGTGAGACCGTTCGAGATCGTGACGGCGTCCTGGAGGTAGAAGCCCCAGTCGGTCGCGTGCTCCCTGGAGTCCAAGTAGACCACGGTGGGATCGAGGTCGCGGTTGCGCTGATCGATGCGATAGCTGTGCAACAGGTCGATGCCCGCAGAGAGGCGATTGCGCGCGCCGTAGGCTCCGCTCACGGTCACTCCACTGCCCACGCGTTGGGAGTCCGAGCGGTCGTCGTTCGTGTATGGGACGGCTGGCGGCGCGAGCGCCGCGTCGTAGATGAAGTGGGCGTGGTAGTAGTTCCGATCCCAATAACTGCGCAGCTCGAGCGACCAGTCGTTGCCGAGCTCGCGCTGGTAGGAGGCGTCGGCCCAGGCGAAGGAATCAGTGGACTCGGTGCCGGGTGCTGCGAACAGCGTCGAGAACGACGCCGTCGGGATCTGCTTGTCGCGGCTTCCGTAGCCGAGGCGCAACCCGAAGTCTCCATACGCGATCTGCGCGAAGTAGCGCTCGGCCCGCTCGCCATCGGCGTTTTCCGCAACGCCGAAGTTCGTGGCCGGATCGTCGAACTCCGGGTAGTAGAGCCTGCGTTTCCCGTCGGACCCGAACTCGCTCGCCGAGGCCATCAGCTCGAGTCCGTTCGCGAGCCGCCGGCCGTAGACTCCGCGTGCTTGATGAGTCGTGTCGCTGCCGTAGCCCGCAGCGAG
>SHZB01000181.1 GCA_009692485.1 Myxococcales bacterium | reverse complement strand
GGGCGCGCTCTTGACGAAGTTGTTGTTGTTCGAAGCGATGGGCGTGACGACCTTGCCAGTGAAGGTCTCTCGACCCTGGTAGCCCATGGCCCACGCGCCGGAGCGCTTGTCGGTGCGCGTGAAATAATCTCCGTAGAAGAGGCCGACGAAGGTGCCTGTTGCCTTGTCTTTCACCTCCCAGACGCGCACGTCCGGATGAAACACCGAGACCTTGCCGGTGATCTCCGCGAACGCGAGGCCATAGAGCTCGCCCGCCATGAAGAACGACGCGGAGATCATGTTGTCGAGCGCGAAGTAAGGCTTGAGCGAGGTCTGATCGAAGTCGTATTTCGCCTTGCGGACTCGCTCGGCGTAATGGAGATAGTCCCACGGCTCGATGGCCGCCTTCGCCGCGCCCTGCTTCGCGCCGCGGTCGGCGATCTTCTGCATGTCGGCGACCTCCTCGCGCACGCGTGCGAGCGCCGCTGGCCACACCCGCAGCATGAGCGCTTCGGCCTTCGCCGGCTCGACCGCCATCGTGTCGGCCATGCGCCAATGCGCGTGCGATGCGTAGCCGAGCAGGGTCGCGCGCTCTCGCCGCAGGGTGACGATCCGCGCGATGACGGCGTTCGTGTCCGAGTCGCCGCCGTTGTCGCCGCGGTTCTTGAAAGCGCGCCACACCTGCTCGCGGAGATCGCGCCGCGTCGAGGCCGTGAGAAACGCGTCCACGCTCGAGCGGCTGTTCACCACGATCCATTTGCCGGCGAGCTTGCGCTCTTCGGCGGCGGCCTTGAAGGACGCACGCAAGGACTGGGGCAGGCCCTCGAGAGCCGCGTCGTTTTCGAGCAAAATCCAGGTGTTTTCGTCGGCGAGCACCTTGTTCTTGAAGTCCGTGAAGAGGACCGCAAGCTCTTGGTTGATCTTGCCGAGCGCGTCCTTCTGCTCGCGCGCGAGCTTGGCACCGCCCTGCACGAAGCGGTCGTGGGTCACCTCTACCAGGCGGCGCTCTTCCGCCGTCAGCGAGGCGCGCGCGGCATGCACGGCGGCAATCCGCGCGAAGAGCTTCGAGTTGAAGGTGATGGCATCGTAGGCGGCGGCGAACTTCGGCGACCACTCGCGATCGAGGGCCTGCACGTCGGGCTTGTTGAGGTTGCTGGTCATCACCGCGAACAGCGTCTCGGCGCGGTTCTGGTAGCGGCCCGCGTCCTCGAGCGCCGCGAGCGTGTTGGCGAAGGTGGCAGGCTCGGGGCTCTCGGCGACGACGGTCACCTCGGCGGCGAGGAGCGCGAGGCCCGTCGTGAAAGCCGCCGGAAAAGCGGGCACGCTGACCTGATCCCACGGGGGCACTCCGTCGTACGGGCCGCTCCACCTGGCGAGCAGCGGTTGCTTGTCCGCCTCGGCCGCAAGGCGCGTCACATCCATCTTCGCCGTCGCGAGAACATCGACGGTGATGGGCGGCACCGGCGGCGCGGTGGTGACCTCGGGCAGGTGCGCGGGGCAGGCGGCCAGCGTGGCGATGAGAGCGATGGGTAGCGCGAGCTTTTGTGTCATGGGTTCACCGTTCGTGTCGCCGAGCCGGAGCTGGCCCAGTTCGTTGTCGCCCCAGCATTTGACCGCCGCAATAGGCATTATCGAGGTCGGTATTGACGCAGATATCGGCGTTGTTCGCGTCTTGGCATTTCGTCGTGCCGCCCACGCAGTCGGTCAGGTATGTTCCGCCCTGGCGGACTTGGGCATTCGGACATGCTTGGCCGCACGCGCCGCAGTGCTGCGGATCGAGCTGCGTGTCGACGCACACCTCGGTCGCCATGGTGCCGCCGCCGCCCGCGCCGCCCGCGCCGCTATTGCCGCCCGTGCCGCCAACGTAGTCCCGCCACGTCAAGACCCCGCACGCCGCGCCGACCGAACCTGCAAGCACCAAGAACCCGAGCGTCGCCACCGCTTGCATCCGCTTCATCGGCCATGATTCCCGCCAGCTAGCGCACGCCCGCAACCCCGTCGCTTCACTCCTGCGCTTCTTGGTCCTGTCGTTTCTTGGCTCTGCATTTCTTGGTCCTCGATTCGATTGAAGCGTGGCACTAGCATCCGCCGCGACGATGCTCGCACCACTCTCGGATGCTCTCCTGCGGCTCGCGCCGCTAGCGTTGTTGTTGGCGGCGTGCGGCTCGAGCGGCCCCGCCGGTTCCGTGGCTCCGCAGTCGATCTCGAGCACCGCCACCGCCGCTGCTTCGGCGACGGCGGCGGTAGGGTCCGCGGCGACGGCGGCAGGCGCGACGACGGCGGCGGACGGGCCCGAGATCGCGAGCGAGGGCCCACAATCCGTGACCGTGCTCGAGCAGTCGGACGATCCGACTCGCCTCGTGCGCGCGGCCACCGCGGGTGCCGCCGTCGCGATGACGAACGACACGTGCCGGCTCATGCCCGAGTGTGCGACCGCCGGGCTCTGCACCGCCAACGGAGCCGCGTGCGTCGCCGCCACCGTCGCCGACTGCGCCAACGTCGCCGCATGCCAGGGACAGCGCTGTGCACTCGCGGACGGTCGCTGCACGAAGGTGGCGAGCTGCCGCGAGGGCTATGGCTGCCGCGCGCTCGGCTTGTGCGCCGATGGCCCAAGCGAGAGCGGCCGCGGCTACGAGACATGCACCGCCGGGAGCGACGCGGACTGCCGCGCCTCCGATGCGTGCGCCGCGCGGGGGACCTGCGGCAAGGGGGACGCCGGAAGCTGCGTCGTGAAGCAGAAGGCCCATTGCCATAAATCGCGCGGCTGCCCAGAGCAGGGCCAGTGCGACGCCGTCGATGGCGTGTGCGTCGCGGCGAGCGACGAGCCGTGCAAGGTGAGCGCGGCCTGTACGAAAGATGGGCGCTGTCTCGCGCGCCAGGGTCAGTGCGTTCGGGCCTGCGCGGAGTCCCCGCTGTGCAGCGAGCAGGGGCTGTGCGGCGAAAAGAGCGACGGCGGTGCGGCGCGCTGTGTCGCGAGGGCAGACGGCGACTGCGAGGCGAGCGCGGGCTGTCGCAACTTGGGCGCGTGCTCCCTCAGCCTCAACGGAACTTGCCGCGCGGCGGACGACGTCGAGTGTCGCAAGAGCAGGGCCTGCGGCGAGCATGGGCGCTGCACCTTCCGCGATTCGCGGTGTGCGGCGCAGTCCGCGGCCGAGTGCAGCGCTTCAACGGTCGCGTGCAAAATGCAAGGTCGCTGCCGCTACGAGCCGGCACGGGGCTGCGTGCGCTGACCGAGTAGACGGAGCATCGTGGCGGGCAACAGCTTTGGCAGGGCCTTCGTCGTCACGAGCGCGGGCGAGTCGCACGGCCCGGGCAACGTCGTCATCATCGACGGCTGCCCGCCCGGCCTCGCCATCAGCGCCGAGGAGATCGCGCTCGAGCTGGCGCGTCGCAGGCCCGGTCAGAGCGGCCTGGTGAGTCCGCGCGACGAGCCCGACCGACCGGAGTTCCTCGCCGGCGTGTACGAGGGGCGCACGACCGGCACGAGCATCGCGATCCTCGTCCGCAACGTCGATGTGCGGACGCGCGATTATGCGGCCATTATCGACAAATACCGGCCCGGACACGCCGACTATTCGTACGACGCCAAGTACGGCACGCGCGATCCGACGGGCGGCGGACGGGCGAGCGCGCGCGAGACGGTGGCGCGGGTGGCGGCCGGCGCGGTCGCGAAAAAGCTGATTCGCGAGAGCTTTGGTGCACAGATCGTAGGATATGTCAAGCAGGTTGGCGCGGTGGTCGCGGAGGTGCCCGAGCCGGCGCGCGTCACCGAGGCGGAGGTCGAGCGATTCGCGGACGGCACGGCGAATCCGGTGCGCTGCCCCGACGAAGCTGCGGCGCGAAGGATGATCGCGCTGATCGAGGCGGTGCGTGCCGACCGCGACTCGATCGGTGGGGTCGCCGAGCTCGTGGCGACGGGCGTGCCCGCGGGCCTCGGCGAGCCGGTCTTCGACAAGCTGACGGCCGACCTCGGCAAGGCCCTCTTCAGCATCCCGGCCGTCGTCGGTGTCGAGTACGGCAGCGGCTTCCTCGCGGCGACGATGCGCGGCAGCGAGCACAACGACGTCTTCGTGTCCGGCTCGCCGATCGCGACCGAGACGAATCGCCATGGCGGCATGCTGGGCGGGATCTCGACCGGAATGCCGCTCATCTTGCGCGCCGCGGTGAAGCCCACCAGTAGCATCGCGCGCGAGCAGCGCACCGTGACGACGGACGGCGCGCCCACGACGATCGCGACCAAGGGGCGCCACGACCCATGCCTCTTGCCGCGCTTCGTCCCCGTCGCCGAGGCGATGGTCGCGCTGGTGCTGGCCGATCATTGGTTGCGCTGGCGCGGACAAGTCGGACGGCGCTGAGACGCGGCGATCATGGGGCGCCTCCGTCATGGCGCGGCGATCGCGGGGCGCGGCGATCGCGGCGCGTGGCGATTGCGGGGCGCCTCCGTGATGCCGCGGTGGTGTGGTTACGCGGCATTCGTCTCAGCGGTGTGCGTGGTATGGAGCGTCGCACCATGAGAACCGTTTCCGTCGCTTCAATGTTGTTGGCTGGCACCCTCTTGTCGGGCTGTGCGGTCGATCCCCGCGCTGCGTTTCCGAGCGCTACCGCGAGCCTCCCGCTCGATCGCGTGGTGCTCTATCGCAACGGCATCGGCTACTTCGAGCGGCGCGGCGAGGTCGATGGCGACACGCTCCGCATCAAGGTCCGCAAGGACCAGGTCAACGATCTGCTGAAGAGCCTCACCATCGTCGATAAGAAGACCGGCCGCGCGCTGAGCGTCTCGATGCCGCTCGATCCGGAGACGTGGGCAAACGCCGCGCTTGCGAGCCTCGCGCCCGGCTCCGGCAGCCTCGCGCACGTGCTCGATCTGCTGCGCGGTGTCGACGTCGTGCTCGCGACGGTGCAGGGCGAGCTGACCGGGCGCGTCGTGATGGTGGAGCAGATCGCGGACGAGCCCGACCCGAGCGCACCGCCCGCGAGTCGCGGCCCGATGTTGCCGCCGTCGAACGGCCAAGATCACAAAATCACGCTCATCGAAGGGCAAGAGCTGAAGGTCATGCGCCTCTCGAAGGTGAAGAGCGTGACCCTCAAGGATGGCGATCTCGCGCTGCAGTTTCATCGCCGCCTCGACGCAACCGCGGGTGAGGGAATGTTTCAGCAGATCGAGGTCGGCATTCGCCTCGATGGGGAGGTCTCCTCGCACGATCTGGTCGTGAGCTACGTGGTCGAGGCCCCGATGTGGAAGCCGACCTACCGCGTCGTCCTGCCCGAGAAGGGCAAGGGCGAGGCCCTGCTGCAAGCGTGGGCGGTCGTCGACAACATCAGTGGAGAGGACTGGCGCGAGGTAACGATGTCCCTCACGGCCGGCGCGCCGCTCGCGTTTCGCTATGACCTTCACACGCCGCGTCGCGTCGAGCGCGAGGACGTCTCGGGTCGCGTCCACGGCAAGCGCGCGCGCGTCTCGCTGGGCGAGGCCAGCTACGGCGGCGAGGCGGAGGACGCGAAGCCTGAAGCGCCCCCGGCAGAGTCCGCCGCGGCCGCGTACGACTACGGTATGCCGGCAAGTGGCGCGCCGCCGCCGGCGCCGGGAATGCCACAAAAAATGCGCCGTGCCCCCATGGCCAAGCCGATGGGTGGCAGCGGCAAGAAGTCGGACAAGCGCGGCTTCGGAGCGAGTGCGGGCGACGACGCTGACGACTACGGTGGCAACTACGACGCAGCCCGGGAGCTTCGCGCTGCTCTTCACCGGCGACGTGGCGACGACGCTGACGACTACGGTGGCAACTACGACAGGGACGCGAACCACGAAGCCGCGGTGACCTTCGAAGATTTGCGTCGCTCTACCATGGCGCGCGCGAAGGCCTCGGCCGCCAGCGGACTCACGCGCTTCGATCTCGAGACCCGCGTCACCGTGCCCGACGGCACCTCCACCATGGTCGCGATCGTGAACGAGGTCGTGCCGGGCGAGGAGACCTTCCTCTTCAAGCCGGGGGGCGCGGGCGACGGCTACGAGAGCAATCCGTACCGCGTCGTGCGCTTCAAGAACAACACGCCGTTTGTCCTCGAATCTGGGCCGATCGCGATCTTTTCGGGCGGCAGCTTCGTCGGCGAAGGCATCAGCGAGACGGTGGGTTCGGGCACCAGCGTGACCATCCCTTTCGCGGTCGAGCCGACCATCATGGTGGCGCGTGAGTCGACCGGGATCCCCGAAGAACTGAAGCTCATCAAGATCGTGCGCGGGACGCTGCACATCGAGCGGTTCACGCGCATGAAAACCGTGTGGAAGGCCTCCTCGCAAGCGAACAAGGACGGCTTTCAGGTGCTCGTGCGCCACCCGCGCTACGCCGCCGGCTTTCAGCTCAAGGACAAAGCGCCCGACCTTGAGGAGCTGCCCGATGCCTATCTCGTGCCGCTGAAAGTGGCGAAGGGCTCGCTCTCTGGGACGGTCGAGCTGATCGAGCAACAGCCGATGCAGACGACGATCGCGATCCTCGACGCGCGCGCGGTCGAGCTGCTCGAGCGGGTCCTCGTAGCGGGCACGCTCGCCCCCGCCGACCGCGACAAGCTCATGCCCGTCCTCGATGTGCGCCGCGAGATCGGCAAGATCGACAACGAGGTCAACGGGCTGCACCGCCAACAGACCGAGCTCAACAATCGCGCCGATCGCACGCGCCAAAACATCGAAGCGATGGAGCGTGACAAGAGCGTGGAGGCTGCGGCGCTGCGTCGCGATCTCGAGAAGCGCCTCGATGAATTCACGAAGGACGGCGACCGCCTCGGCCGCGAGGTCGTCAAGCTCGAGAGCCGCCGGCTTCAGCTCACGGTGAAGCTCGACGACATGCTCGAAGGTCTCACCATCGGGATCAAGTGAAGCCCGCGCCGCCGAGCACGGGCCTCTGGGCGTGAGCTCGAATTCGGAGGCACGAAGGTACAGCGACTGAGCCGAAGGGCCGCACGCGCTTGCGCTGCTTCTTCCGTGAGCCCGCCGCACTCTCGCCCACGCTGTTTCTTCCGTGAGCCCGCCGCGCGCGCCCTTACGCTGTTGCCCGCCGCGTGCGCTTGCCGCTAATACCCGCGCAGCTGGCTCGCTAGCTTCACGCGCTCGATCGCCATCGTGAAGGCGGCGGTGCGAAGATCTACGCGGTGCTTCTTCGCCGTCGCGGCGAGCTCCGCGAAGCTTCGGCGCATGACCTTGTCGAGCTCGTCGCGCACGCGCTCGTACTCCCACGCGAACTGCTGGATGTTCTGCGCCCACTCGAAGTAACTCACCGTGACCCCGCCCGCGTTTGCGTAAATGTCCGGGATTACCGGGATCCCGCGACCTTGCAGGATCTCGTCCGCCTCGGGAGTCGTCGGACCATTGGCGCCTTCGACCACGAGCTTGCAAGCGAGCGCGCGCGCGACCTCGGGCGTGATCACGTCGCCGAGCGCGGCTGGTACGAGCACGTCGCAGGGCTGGGTCAGCAGCGCGTCACTCGCGCTCGAGAGCCCCTCGAAACCCGCGAGAGAACGCTTCTCGCGGGCGTGGGCGAGCGCGCGCGGGACGTCGATGCCGGCTGGATCGTAGAACGACCCGGTGTGGTCGCCGATGCCGACGACGATGCCGCCTTGCTCGTGCAGAATCCGCGCCGCGTGGCTGCCGACGTTGCCGAACCCTTGCACGATGAAGGTCGTGCCCGCGATGCCACGCTGCTCGGTCTTGAGGTACTCCTCGATGGCGATCGCGACGCCGCGCCCGGTGGCCTCGTCGCGCCCCTTCGAGCCGAACAGCTCGACCGGTTTGCCCGTCACGACGCCGGGACGAAAGCCGTAGAACTTGGAGTACTCGTCCATCAGCCACGCCATCACCTGCGCGTTCGTGTTCACGTCCGGCGCGGGGATGTCGAGCATGTCGCCGATGAGCTCCCGGATCCCTTGCGTGAATTTGCGCGTGAGCCGCTCGAGCTCGAGCTGGCTCAGCTTCTGGGGATCGACCGCGATGCCGCCCTTCGCCCCGCCGAAGGGGATGCCAACGACCGCCGTCTTCCACGTCATCAGCGAGGCGAGCGCGCGCACGTCGTCGATGTCGACCGTCGGGTGAAAGCGCAGCCCGCCCTTGTACGGCCCGCGCGAGTTGTCGTGCTGCACGCGGAAGCCGATGAAGGTCTCCACCGTGCCGTCATCCATCCGCACGTTGCACTCGACCCGCAGCTCGCGCGCCGGCGTGCTCAAGAGCATCGACTCTTGCGCCGTGAGCTGCAGCACCTTGGCGGCGCGTCCGAAATAGCGGTTTACGTTCTCGAAGGCCTTGTGTGACATCCCAGTCTCCTCCCGTTGTGTTGATGCATTGGCTTGCCCGCGGCTCATCCGCGGCGAAGG
The DNA here is from genome assembly GCA_009692485.1 of Myxococcales bacterium. Taxonomy (GTDB): domain Bacteria; phylum Myxococcota_A; class Polyangia; order Polyangiales; family Polyangiaceae; genus SYFR01. Next base: position 662 of record SHZB01000181.1, on the reverse strand, counting down.
TGGGACAGCTGCGGTTCAACCGCGGCGAAGATGGCACAGCTGCGGTTCAACCGCGGCGAAGATGGCACAGCTGCGGTTCAACCGCGGCGAAGATGGCACAGCTGCGCTTGCTCGGCGCGGCGAAGATGGCACAGCTGCGCTTGCTCGGCGCGGCGCTCGATCCCGAGGAGCTGCCACGCTTCTCCGCGCTCGATGTCGTCGTGCAGCGCGCGGATCCCTGCATGATCGTCGCCGGCGAGGGTGCGCTCGCCCGCCAATGCGGGGGCACGCCAGCCCTCCATCAGCGAGGCGGTGAGGACCGCGTCATCGACGTCGATGCGATAGGAGAGCGTCTCTTCGTGCGTGTGCGCGGGCGTGAAGGCGCTCAGCAAATTCAAGGGTCCGAGCCGCGCGTGCAGCCCGATGCTGCCGCTGTCCCACTGCGTCGCGCCGTACTGTTTCGCGCACCGCGCCAGCTTGACGCCGACGATCTTGGTGAGGGTCGCGAGCCCCTCGAGCTGGTCCTGCTTGTCGAGCAGGATGTTCACGCTCGAGAGGTTGTGGCCGAACCACGCGCCCTCTTCGGCGCAGCGAATCGCGACCCACATCGACAGCGGCACGAAGGCATCGTCGCGCTCGGTGACGCGGAAGTGGCTGCGCACCTTGGTCGAGAGCAGGCCCGC
>SHZB01000180.1 GCA_009692485.1 Myxococcales bacterium | reverse complement strand
CTCCGGGTGGCGGCGGTGGCGGATACGGCGGGCCTCCGGGTGGCGGCGGTGGCGGATACGGCGGGCCTCCGGGTGGCGGCGGTGGCGGATACGGCGGGCCTCCGGGTGGCGGCGGTGGCGGATACGGCGGGGCTCCGGGATTTGTTCAGCCACAAAAGGGAGGGTGCGGCGTTTTTGGAATCATCGGGATCGGATGCGCCATGCTCGTGGTCGTGATCTTGGCGATTTGGGCCGTCTCCTTCTACGTTCGCTCGAGCGGCACCGTGACTGGGCGCGGAGCCGCTTCGACGGGCGCGGGCGCGACCACCTCGAGCCGGCCAGGTGCCGGCGCTACCCCGACCGCGACGGCGCCGAGACGGCCGAACGAAGCGGGAGGCGCGAAGGTTGAGCTCAAGGACGTGCGGTTCTTCACGAGCGCATCGGGCGGCGACGCGCTTCACTTCGTAGCCGAGGTGCTCAACCGTGGGCCCGGAGTCGCAGGTCAGCCGAGCCCGACAATCACGCTGTTCGATGCGGCGAACACCGCACTCGCGACTGCGGGCTGCACCGTCGCCGGCGTCCACGAATTGGCAGTGAATGACTCTGTCCCTTGCTTCGGAATTTTCAGCAAGAGCATGCCCTTCAAGACCTTCACGGTGCACGTGACCTCATCACCGGTGTTCGTCGCTCGGAAGGCAGCTGACGTGAAAATCAGCGAGGCAACTTCGATCAACCGGACGCGAAGGGGCGAGCCTCACAAGGTCGAGGGCACGGTGACGAATCACAGTTCTTTCGCCGCGAAAGGCGTGTGGGTGATCGTTGGGCTCTACGACGCCGCCGGCAAAATCACCGGGGCGCGCCAGGTTCCGGTTGCCGGTAACGACATCGATGCGGGCCGGAGCGCGAGGTTCACCGCGAGCATTTACAACGTCGATGACGCTCCGACGAAGTTCGTCGCCAAGGTCTTCGGTTATGACAAATAGGGCGCCGCGCGTGCCATGAATGAGCCCGCGCTCGACGCCGGCCGGCAGGTGATCATCACGGCGCTCGGAGAGACACCGCTCGAGGCCGTCGACGCGCATTCCGTGCTCGTGCCGATGGAGCCGCCAGACACCGGCTCGCTCGCACCGCACGACGTCGTCGTCGCCGTTCGTAGTGCGGCCGTCGGGTGGGTCGATCTCTTGATGACGAGCGGCCAGTACCAACACTTGCCCGTCCCGCCGTACACCCCGGGGATGGAGTACGCCGGGGTCATAGCGTGGAAGGGACCTCAAGTCGGGGCCGAGCTCGCGGTCGGCGATGAGGTTTTCGTAGATCCGTTTCTTGCCGGGCCGCGATCGCTCGGCGAGTACCGTCGTTGGGGCGGATTCGCGTCGTACGCGGTCGCTCCGGCGCACGCTGTGCGGCATGTGCCAACCGGGTTGTCGCTCGACCAGGCGTGCAATCTTCTCGGCAGCTACGAGACGGCGCATCATTGTCTCGTCGGGCGTGGTCGCGTGCGCGCGGGCGAGACGGTGCTCATCCACGGGGCATCGGGCGCGATCGGACTCGCGGCGGTGCAGGTATGCAAGCTCCTCGGCGCGACGGTGATCGCGACCGGGCGCTCGCCGGAGAAGCTAGCGCGCGTTGCGGCGGAGGGAGCCGATCACGTCGTCTGCGTGCAAGACGAGGACGGGGCGGCACGCAGTTTTCGAGACGAAGTGAAGGCGCTGACGGGCGGGCGCGGCGTGGACGTCGTGTACGACGCGGTCGGCGGCGATATCTCGCTCGAGAGCCTGCGATGCGTGACCTTCGGCGCGCGCTTTCTCGTCGTCGGCTGGGCCTCGACGCCCTTCGTTGCACGGGGCCGTGGGCAACGCGGGGCACCGAACGCCAACGTGTTACCGACCAACCTGATCATGATGAAGGGGATCGATGTCCTCGGATGTCCGACCGCCATCGCGACCGCGCACGATCCAGCGATTCGAGAGCCGCGCCTCGCGCAGGTGCTCGCGTGGGCTGAGAGCGGGAAAATTCGGCCTTGCGTCTCGCGTGTCTATGCTCTCGACGACTACCGCGAAGCGATGCGCGCGCGCTGGCGCGGCGAGGTCACCGGGGGCTGCGTGTTGCGCATCCTCTGACTTGGCTCGAGGTCCGCAGAATGGCTCGGCAGGCTCTCGGAGCTCGCTCAACGGCAGTCCCATGACTAGCAAACCCGACCGCGAAGGTACGCGAGTCCCGCGTGGCGAGGACCTCGAACGGGAGCGTCGCGGTGGCGCGCATGCGCTCGCCGCGGTGTCGCGAGTGTGCCCTCGCGAGCGGCCAGATCATGTGCTCGCGCCAGTTGATGTCGGCGTTGATGTCGGCGTTGATTGACCGACCTCGATCCGCGTGTTACGTGCTCCGCGCCACGTAGCGGGGTTGTGTGAAGTTGGTTTCCACGGCCCGCGTGGCGGACAACACAATACCGATGCGTTCGGTCTCGGCCCGCGCCCCTAAAAGCGCCAGGGTTGAGCCAATGCAGCCACGACGGCAGCGCGCCAAGCGCAGTCGCCGGCAACATGGAGAATCAGAATGACTTTCACCGATGCGGCACGCGAAGTGCTGCGCCAGTGCGGCCGACCGCTGCACTACAAAGAGATCACCGAACTCGCAATTGAGAAGAACCTGCTGAGCCACGTCGGCAAGAGCCCCGAAGTAACGATGGGCGCTCGGCTCGCGGCGACGCTGAAGAAGGGTGGCGACGACAACGAGCTCGTGCGTGTCAGGCCGGGCGTGTTCGCGCTTCGCGAGTGGGACAGCGCCACGATCGAAAGCGGCATGAGCGCGATTCGCGTCGAGAGTAGCGCGGACGACGCCGGGGACGACGGCGAAGACGTGGAGCTTGGCGACCTGGCGGAAGAGGGACCGTCCGGAGCCGCCGCGCAAAACACCGCAGTCGCGACGGCCGCCACAACGGCTCGGCCGCCGGTCGCGCTGCAGAATGGGCGTCCCACCGCGAGGCCCGCGCTGAGCGAAATCAATGTCCCGCCGTCGCGGGAAGAAAAGCTTCGAGCGGAGATTGTGGCAAGCGCCGCGAACATCTTCGCTGCCGAGGACGACGACGATCGGCCCATTCTCGGTGACGAAGCGGAGCCCGCATCCGAAGGGGAAGCAGAGGAAGATGGCGCGACCAGGGGGCGTCGTCGACGTCGCCGTCGTCGCGGGGGTCGCAACGGGGCTGAGCCGCAGGCGAGCGCCGACTCGAGCGTGATGCCGACCTTCACCGTGACGCCACTCTCCGCGCGTCCGGCCGCCGCCGATGCCGGCGTTCCGCGACCGGTAGTGCGCGAAATCCGCGGCGATCAACGTGGCGATCAACGCGGCGATCAACGCGGCGATCAACGTGGCGATCAACGCGGCGATCAACGCGGCGATCAACGCGGCGATCAACGTGGCGACCAGCGCGGCGATCAGCGCGGAGAGGCAAGTCGCCAGCACGTCGTTCATGTCTCGCCATCCGAGCTCCCGGGGCTTGACTTGTTGGCTGGACGTGATCTCGCCGACGCCGTGGTGGTTCTGCTCGCTAGCCTCGAGCAAGGTGGAGGCGCGATTTCTTTGCGCCAGCTCGTCGAGGCCGCGCAGCGACACGGAAAGCTCGTCGGCGATCCGCAGATCGCGCAATCCCACATTGCAGCGGCCGTGCGCGCGGACATCAGCCGTCGCGTCTCGGCGGGCATGCGATCGCGCTTTCGAATCACCGGTGGCCGCGTGGCGCTGACGGAATGGTTGCTCGATGGCGAGCTCGCCCGTCTCGAGCGTGACGCCATGTCGGCGCTCGAGCGTTACCGCGAAGGAGCGCGACGCGCGTTCTCTCAGAAGTGCGGCGAGCTGCCTGGCCATGCGTTTGTCGAGCTCTGCCTCTTATTGCTCGAGCGACTCGGCGTGAGCGCGCTGAAATCCGTGCGCTTTCCGGGCGCCTCCGGAGTGGAGGTCCACTTTACCGGGGTCATCCATGCTCCCGCGGGTGTGCTGCCTGGCCTCGTCGGGGTTGGCGGCGGCGTGGGTCTCGCCGTGGTGGTCCGCAAAGACGGACGCGACGTGGGACGCGAGCGCGTCACGGAGCTGCGCGGCAACGTGCATCACTACGACGGTGCCCGCATGGGCTGGATCTTTACGAGCGGGCAGATCCTATCTGGCGCGCGCGAAGAGGCGGTCGCAGAGGGCGCGCTGCCGGTGACGCTGTTGGATGCTGGCTCGATGGCGCGCTTGTGCGAAGAGCACAACGTCGCGGTGGTGCGAGCGATCCATCCCGTGGCGATGCCCGACGTCGATCTCTTCGACGCGCTTCGTTCGTCGTGACGCTGAGGCTGCGAACAGGCTGCGCCACAGTCGCACGCGCGCTTGTGCTCGGCGCAATTGCGCTCGGCTCGTCGGGGTGTCCGACGCCGCCACCTCGTTCGCAGTTTCCCTCCGGGGCCGACGCCGTGGGGCGGATGCGGTCGATCTTCGCCTGCGCGAACGGGCTTCAAGGCGAAGCGAAGATCGATCACTTCGGGCCACGCGGGCGCATTCGCGGCAAGGCCGACCTGTTTGCTGTGAATCCGGCGCGAGTGCGGATCGACGTGGTGAGCCCGCTCAACACTCCGGTCTTGACCTTGACATCGGATGGCCACCATTTTCAGCTCGCTGACGTCACCAACCGCACGTTTTTTTATGGTCCAGCGACGGCGTGCAATCTGGCGCGCCTGACGCAGGTCGCCGTGCCAGGCCATGCGCTCGTCTCGTTGCTTCGTGGCGAAGCGCCGCTCTTGCGACACGAAGCGAGTGCGCTCTCGATCGCCTGGATCGACGGCCACTACCGCGTCACGATCCCGAGCACGCGCGACGCCCGACAGACGGTCTTATTCGAGGTCGCCAGCGAGGATTTCGACAAGCCGTGGCAAGAGCAGCGCGTGCGCGTCACGGACGTCGAGGTCGAGCAGCGAGGCGTGCTGCTCTATCGCGCCATGCTGCGGCATCACGAGCCAACCCACACGGCGCCGAGTCGCCTCGACGAGGACGGTGTCCTTGCGGCGCTCCCGCCAAGCGGTGGCCCGTGCACCGTCGATGTGCCGCGCTCGATTCGTATCGTGGTGCCGGTCAGTCAAGACGACGTGCTGTTTCAATACGCTACGGTTCAGCTCAACGCGCCATTGCCGGAGGGGACCTTCACGCAGCCCGTCCCCGGCGGCGTCGAGAAGCGCTTCGTCGACTGCGCGGACTGACGGTGCCGCCGCGCGTTTGTGGCGGCGCGGTGAAGGTGCAGTTCACTCGCGGCCCGGAGACGTGCCCTCGCGCGCGGATGGCCGATACCGCGCAAATTCCGGCGTTTCCGATGGAACTCGGTGTTGTTCGTTCGCTCAGGGCGGCGGCTCATCGGCGTGCCGCTTGCCACGGGCGATGGCCTCACGCGCGAGCGCGGGTTGGTCGCTGATGATGCCGTCGACGCCGAGGGCGACAAGCCGTTCGATGTCCGCCGCTTCGTTCACCGTCCAGCACATCACGACGAGGCCAGCGGCATGCCACCGGGCGAGCCGTGCCGCGGTGACCAGGCGGTGCTCGGGATGCACGGCGGGACCGAAGAATCGCGCGACCCGTTCGAGGTGTCTGCGCGCCGAGTCGGCCTCGATGAGCAGCGCGGTGGGCGTCGCGGGCGAGAGCAGCGCGAAGGCGCCGAGCATGAGCGGATCGAAGCTCGAGACCACGACGGCGAGATCGCCAACACCGCTCTCAAGCTCACGCGCGAGGGCGCGCACCGCTCGCCACCTGGACGGCACGTCACGCTTCAGCTCGACATTCAGCGCGAGTTTGCGATGCGTGCACAGCTCGAGCACCTGGGCGAAGGACGGAGGTCGTATCCCGTCCGCGAGCTCCACGCGCTCGAGTTGTGCCAGGGACAGCTCGCTCACGCGCCTTCGGTCCCGCCCGGAGGTGATGCGCGTGAGGTCACAGTCATGGACCACGACAAGCTCGCCCGTCTGGCATGGACGCACGTCGATTTCGACGCCGTCGGCGCCTTCGTCGGCTGCGTGGGCGATCGCGGCGAGCGTATTTTCGGGTCGCGCACCGCGCACGCCGCGATGGCCAAAGAGGGCGGGGCAAGGGAGCGCGCGATAGGCCGCGAGAGTGCGGCTCACCCGTTGAGCTCTTCTACGATGTCGCGCGCCAGCTTCAAGGTCTCTGGGAGTCGGTCGAGCGGCAGCGACACGGCGCCGACGACGGGGTGGCCACCACCGCCGTGACGCTGGCAGATCGCCGCGATGTCGTGGCGCCGCGGTTTGTTGCACCAGGGGTTGTAGCCGACCGAAATCTTGAAGTGCTGCCGCATGCGAATGACCGCGACCGAGTAGACGCACTCTGGCGCGATCGCATACGTGACGAATTTTCCGCCTGCCTGCATCGTCTCGGTGTGGAGATCGACGTAGGCAACGTCGTCACGCTGCTCGAGGACACGCTCGATGCGGGCTTGCGTGCGTTCGGTCGCCGCGGCGATTGGAGCCCAGAGCGCCTGAACCTTCGCCGAGAGCGCGACCTCCTCGACCGGGACTTCAAGCAGCTGCGGCGCAACGAGCTGATAGAAATCGGCATCGCCGTGTTGCTCGATCACGGCCGAGAGCTGCATCACCGGCGAGCTTTTGTCGATCGCCTCGATGGCGGAAGCAAACTGCGCGCTATCGATCTTGTCCGCCCACTGGCACAGCTCGGCGAATCGATCGAAGCGCACACCGAAGCGCTCTTGTCCGACGCGCGCGATGAGCTTCGTGCACGAGGTGCAGGCCGCGTCGTAGAAGAAGCGTTGACTGCCAGCGAGCGCATGGTCGCGTTCGATGTCCGAAGCGAAGGCGGTGATGTGGTGATCGAAGTACCACGTGAGCTTGTCCGTGGGCGTGTAGCGAAAGTCGACGATCGCGTTCTCGTCACCCGAGAGCCACTTCTGCGGAATCGTCTGCATGTTGGGCCCGTAGCCACACGACAGGTAGCGAAAGCGCAGTGACGATTGTGAGAGCGCGCTCCGCAGATGCGTGAACATCGCGGCGCTGACGAGCCCGTCGAAGCAGTGCCCGTGCGCCGCGACCACCACTTTGCGGTCCACCATCCCGAGAGGGTTAACACGGTCAACGTGGCGTCACGGATGGATTGTTCCGCATGCCGTGCGCCGCGGCATGAGCCAGACCGACCTCGTCCCTTCGCGCGTGTCCGACTAGCATCGAGACCCGATGCGCAGCTCCCGAATGGTCGATCTTTCACTGCGTGAGCGAAGGTCGTGCTGGGGCTTCTCGGGCGTCATCGTTGTCGTTTTTCTCGGTTGTTTCGTCGCCCATGGGCGCCTCGCAAACGCGGGCGATCGCAGGCCGGAAGCGTATTCTGCTTACGAACGGGACACGCTCGACGCGGCGCTCGGACGTCTCGGCGCCACCGTCGATGCTGAGCCCGCCGGCAAGCTCATCGAGGCCATCGACGTCGAGGTGCTGGACGTCATCGAGGAACGCGACCCGGCGCCCGGAATCCTCAATCGGCTTCATCAAAACACCCGCCGCCCTATCGTCGAGCGCGAGCTGTTGTTTGCCATTGGCGCGCCCTACGAAACGCCGCTCATCGAAGAGACAGAGCGGAATCTTCGCGGTCTTCGTCAACACTCGCTCGTGTCGATCGTGGCACTGACCGGATCGACTCGGGACCGCGTGCGGGTGCTCGTCATCGTGAAGGACGTCTGGAGCTTGCGGCTCAACTCGGACTACCGCATTCGCGGAGGCGGGCTCGAGTACTTGCTGCTTCAGCCGGCAGAAGAGAATCTCTTCGGGACGCATCAGCGCGTGGCGGCGCAGTTTGTCTACAAGCCGGACACGCTCTCGCTCGGCGGGCGCTACATCGAGCCGCGCCTCGCCGAGAGCCGCATCTTGCTCGCGCTCGATGCCAACGCGATCGTCAACCACAGAACGGGTGAGACGGAGGGCTCCTTCGGCTCGTTTCAATACGGCGTGCCGCTGTATTCCACGCGACAAGAGTGGTCGTGGGGCGCGGTGATGAGCTGGCGAAGGGCGACCAACAGGCGCTTCATCGGCACGACGCTGGCTACCTTCGAAACCACGATAGACGGGGAGGTCGCGAGCCTTCCGTTCGTCTACGGCTCGGAGCACATCGCTGGACGCGTCAGCGCGACACGGTCGTTCGGGACCGGCCTGAAGCACGATTTTCAGCTCGGCACGGAGGTAGACAGGCGGCACTACGATACCGACGCGCTCGCGGGCTACGACGCGCGGGCGGTGCGCGAGTTTGCCGACAAGGAGCTGCCGCGCTCGGTTACGCGCAACGGCCCCTACGCGCAGTATCACTTCTACGACAATCGATTTCGTCGCATGCACGATGTCGAGACGCTCGGCCTCGAGGAGAGCTTCCTCGCCGGGCCGGAGCTCTACCTGCGGATCAGCCCCACCTTCCGGGCGCTTGGATCGACGCGCAATTTCCTCGGCTACCAGGGCGCCGTCGCGACGACCTTCGTGTCCTCCGATGCGCTCGTGCGCGGTGCGCTCGCCGGCACGGTAGAGGCGCCGGCTGACTTCGCTACCGTGTTCGATTCCGTCGTCGCGGCGAGCCTTCGGGTCATCACTCCACGCCTCCGCGCGGGGAGCTTCGTCCTGGGCAGGTTGTTCTACGACGCCACCCTGAGCGTGCGCCCCAACAACACCGAGAACGTGCAATCGACGCTCGGCGGAGAAGGGCGGCTGCGCGGCTACGCGACCGGAGTCTTCCGCGGCGCGGACGTCGTCGCGAGCAACCTCGAGCTGCGAACGCGCGCCCTGTCCGTCGGAACGGTTCAGCTCGGCGGCGCACTCTTCTACGACGTCGGCGATGCCTTCGACGCCGGTGAGCCCATCCGTCCAAAACAGGGGGCAGGGTTTGGTCTTCGCGTCCTATTTCCTCAGCTCGGCCGCGCGATCATGCGCTTCGACTGGGGCTTCCCGCTCACGCCTGCCTTTGCGACGGGCGGCGTCTTCGACGGCGTCGTCATCACATTTCATCAGGCGTACGGCATGCCCGCGATC
>SHZB01000179.1 GCA_009692485.1 Myxococcales bacterium | reverse complement strand
CGCGGTCACGGACGAGCTGCATGGCTACCTGGCGCGCTACGGGCGCGTGCAGCGATTGCCGATCAGCTTCGAGGGGCTCGGCCGCTACACGGACGCGATCACGCTCCGAAACAAGCGCGGCGAGGACACGCTATGGCAAACGGTCCTCTACCCACCCGGCGAGCGTGAAGAGATCGCGGCGGCGCTGGTGCAGACCTACGCGGCGCTCAAGGTTGGCGGGCGCACGGCGCTCATGGACCACCTCGTCACGGACCGTGTCGACGTGTGCACCTGGGGCAACACCTCTCCGATGCGCGTCCGAATCCTCAACAAGATCAACGAGAACTTCGACTATTTTTACGTGAAGCGCGCGGACGCATCACGCATTTACGGACTTGAGCTCGAGCACCTGTTGTCGCCGAATCGCATGGCATTCCTGTGCGACGGCGAGACAGTGGTCGAGGAGCACGTCGCCGGGATCCCGGGCGATGACTTCATCAAGAGATGGCTCGACGGCAATCACCTGAATGAAATCCGCCTTGCCAAAGAGTTCGTCAAATTCAATGTCCGCTGCTTCACGAGACTGCTTGGCGACATGCACGCGGGCAATTGGGTCGTCGACATCACGCCCGACTTCGACGAGACCCACTACCGCATTCGCGCTATCGACTTCGACCAGCAGTGTCACGAGGGCAGACTCCGGGTCTATCTTCCGCAGTTCTATCGGCAAAACAACGCCATGGTCCAATTGGGCATGCGCTGCATGACACAAAAGACTTATGAGCAATACCGCGAAGAGGAGCTAACCCTCATTGCCACGCGCGCCGACGCCGAGCGCATGCGACTCGACGATTTGCTCGAGGCCATGGTGGTGGACAGACTTGCACCGGAGCGCAACGTCCTTCAGCTCGGCTCTGAGCTTGCGGCGCACTACGGAATCGACGGCTTTCGTCGCTGCGCCACGATGGGAGCGCTGGTGCGGACCGCCCTCGACAGCCTGCCGGCGCTCTAGTGCCTAGTCGCTAGTGCCTAGTGGCTAGTGCCTAGTGGCTAGTGCCTAGTGGCTAGTGCCTAGTGCCTAGATGCGCCGTCGCCGCGCCTCAGCCCGGGTCGTCGTCGCAGCCGTCGTGGCCAAATCCAAAGTAGTACGACTCTTCGGCGCTGGAGCAGGGACAGCGCACCTCGGCGAACGCTGCGACCAGGCAAAGGACGATTGCGTCATTCGGCTCGTCCATGAGAATGGCGGTGACGCAGCCCGCGTCGTCCATGCGCACCACGAGCGTGCCATTCGTGCGGCACTCGGTCTCGAGCTGGCAGCGCTCGGCCGTCTCCCGCACCCAGGTGCCGAAGTCGCACGGAAAGTCGTTCGAGCCGACGCAAGCGCCCACGGGCCGTGTCTCGCAAGCGGCGTGAGCCTCGGTGCCGAGATCGGTGTCCACCAGCTTCACGTCCTTCGCTTCGGGCGCCGATGGTTCCGGAAAGGTCTTCGGAGGCTCGCGCAAGTCGAGCGAGCGATCACACGCGACCAGACAGACCAAGACCAAGGGCAACAGAAGGGTTGATCGCAAAGGCCCAATCGCAAAGGCCCAATCGCAAAGGCCCAAACGCAAAGGCAATGGCCCCCGCCCGAGATCGCACGACAGCGGTGATTTCGGGCCGATCATGGGATGCGCGCGATCTCTTCGTCGGTGAGTGAGCGGTACCAGAGGACTTGATGTTCGCTCGACTCGACGATCGCGAGCGACGCGAAGGTGAGCTCGAGCGCCACGGGCAGATCGGGCCTGCGCGCAAGCTCGCCCGCCTCGGCGAAAGAGCGAGGCTGTGCTTGGTAGGTGGAGCAAAAGAGCAGGGTGTCGGTCCCGAGGTCGAGCGCCGAGAGCGTCTTCATCAGGGAGATCGAAGCATCCTCGGTCACCCAGGCGAAATACGCCCCGGCCGTCGTGAGCTCGGGCTCGGGTGCCGCGGGGTCCGGGTCGGACGCACAGCCGATTGCCATGCTCGCGATGAGCAGCGGCAGCCAAGCGTCCCGTCGCGACACGCCGCAAGACTAACAGCGCCGCGCGAAGAGTCGTGCGCCGTGTTGCCGGGGCGTGCGCCGGATCACAGTCCGAGCGCGACGCCGACGCTGGGCGCGAGCACCAGGGCATTGATGGGAAAGCTCTCGAGCACGCAGAGTTCGATCGATGCGGACCATGCGCGCGAGAACCCGTATGCGACGCCACCGCCGAATCCAACGAAGCCGTCGCCTGCGCGTCGCCACGCCGTGACGCGCTGCTTGAGCGCATTGCCGCCCTGAAATTGCGGCGCGCGCGGATTTTCGCGCACGATGAGCGAGCTAGCGAGATCGTGCATGGCAAAGCCGCCTATCGCCATGGCATACGGGCGCAGACCAAGCGCGCCGTGGGGGTCCGTGCCGAACCAATGCGTGACGCGAATACCGCCGGAAATGGGCACGATCGCCGGAACGCGCGCAGCCTCGAGCCCACCTCGGAAGGCCCAGCCGAGTCGAACGCCAACGCTCGTGTCGAGCAGGACGAGCCGCTCGTAGCCAAGCTGAAGGCGCGTCGGGCCGGTGGCGAAGCCCGGGGGCACGCTCGTGAGCACCGGCGTTCCAAGGTATTGCTCGCCATCCTCGCGAATGCAGGTTTCGCCTCGCTGCTCTTGCGCGCTGATGTGGCAGACGCCGCTGCGCAGGACGACGCCGAAGGCTTGCTCCACGCCGAGCGAGATGGAATGGGCGCGTCGCTCGGTCGCCTCGCAATAGCCCTCGAAGCCGCAGGTCATGCCGCCTTCGCAGTCGGAGTCGGAGTGACAGGCTACCGCGACGACGGCCTCGCTCGGGCAGCCGGGTAGGCCGCGGGGGCAATCCGCCGGATCGGGGCAGCGCGCGGCGCGTGCCGAATGCGCGGAGAGCTCTTTGTCATGGCGGATCGCGACCTCATAGGGGCTCGCGCGCGAGGCACCGGTGGCAATGACCATTCCGTCGTCGTCGTGGACCCGAATGTAATAGCGAAGCTTGCCCGTAATGGTGCTGATCTCGAGACACGGAATCGCGCCGGAATGACGCATGCCAATCAAGCGCAGCTCGAGCGTCGTCCAGTCTGGCTCCCCCCATAGGCGATAGTGAAGCAGGACCCGACGCGCTCGGCGGGCGAGGTCTATTGGCAAGTCGACCACGATCGGGACCGGCCGCAAAATGCCCGCAATTGCCCGGCGCTCGAGCTCCGGCGCGTGCAGCACCGAGGGTGCATTTGCGAAGGGATCGGGCTCGGAAGGAGCGACCGCCATCCGCGTACGCCCTTCATCCTCCGCCGCCATCGCCGTGCTCGCGAGCGCAGCGAGACAGCTGAGGGCGAGCATGAGCGGGATTGCCAATCTCGACTGCGAGCGCGGCAGCAGCCTCAGCGTGATTGCCAATCTCGACTGCGAGCGCGGCATGGTCCTCTTATGGTTAGCGGCGCTGAGATTGGCAATCACGGGTCGTCCTCGCGCGGCGCGCCTTCTGGATTGGGAGCGATTGTTGAGCGCAAGACGCGAAACTCGACGCGGCGATTCTTCGTGCGGCCTTCCTCGGTTTCGTTGTCGGCGATGGGCTGCGCGTCACCGTAGCCTTTTCCGACCAGGCGCACTGGCGAGACGCCGCGCTGCACGAGCCACGCGATGACGCTCGCCGCGCGCTCCCCGGAGAGCCGCAAGTTGAGTTCGTCCGAGCCGCTCTCGTCGGTGTGTCCGGCGACCTCGAGGAGCGCGAGCTCGGGGTGCGCGGCGAGCACGGCCATGACCTCCTCGAGCACGACAGCGCTCTCCGCTCGCAGGACGCTCGTTCGTACTTCGAAGTCGATGCGCTGCGAGATGACGATCGCGCCGCGCTCGAGTCGCGTTCCTTGTACCGCGGCTTCGCGCTCGCGCAGGGTGAGCTCGGGGCAGCCGTGGCTTTGGCGAATGAAGGTGTGCCGGCCGGGCTCGCGAGGGCACGCGTCGTGGTCGTCCGCGATGGCGTCGCCGTCGAGATCTTGCATGGTCGGGCAGCCGTTGAGCACCGCGTCGCGCGACGGCTCGCCGGCAAGATCGGCGCAAGCGTCGCTGCGGTCGGGGACGCCATCGTGGTCACGATCTTTCGGCGGCGGCGCTTGGTCGGGTGCAAAGCCCACGCTCCCGAGCGCGCGGAGATCGGCATTGCCTGGGCCGTTCGCGAGCCCCGCCCCGAGCGCCACCGCGAGCTCGAGCGGGCCGCCACCGAGCCGATGCCGACCGGTGAGAAATCCGTGCGCGGTGCTGGCGCGTGGATCGAAGGGAAGCGCGCCGCCGCCCATCACCATCGTCGTCACCGCTTCGGCACCGAGCTCGAATCGCCTGGCTTTATCGGGGAAAAATCCCGCACCCGCCGCGGCGACGAGTGAGAGACCGACCCTCGCGATGGGGCCGACACCGGGCTCGCTGATGTCCTTTCGCGGATTGCCAAGCTCGTCGAGGTTGCTCATGAGCCGGGCGACGGCACGGCTGTGCGCGCCGGCGTGGAGCGACCCAAAGAGCCGAGGGCCCACGGACTCGGCGCCGATGCCGATGCCGACACGCGGTACGCCGTCACCCGCAAATTCGGTCGTGGCGGTCGGCAGCCAGAGCGTCGAATCGAACGCGACCGCGTGACGCACCGCGGCCTCTTCCTCACTGCGATAGAGCGCGATGCGAGCACCGAGCCTCATGTCGCCGAGCCCCGCGCCGCCGGGGTCGTGCGGCCCAGCGAGCGCCGCTGCATTCACGGTCCCCGACCACGACAGCGGCAAATCCAGCTCGAACGCGAAGCGATGCGCGATGGTGAGCGACCCAAGCGCGTGCGCCACTGCATAGTGTCCGACGACGTCGTCCTTCTCGCCGCTTTCGCGCTCGAGCACCAGCGGGGCGTGCGCGTAGTCGATGACGAGACGCCCGCACGCGAGCCAGTCTCCGCGCACCGAGGCTCGCCGCGCCACGAAGCTCCGGTCATAGGCAGGCGCGGGCTCGAGCGAGAGTGACGGGAGATCGTCCGCCGCTCCGCGCGACGCGACGCCAACCGTGATGAGCACCCCGACGAAGGCGAGGACTCTGCGCGGCTTCAATGCCGATGACTGCCACCGAAGCATGCGTAAGTTTCCTCGTCAGCGGCGCGCCAATAGCACCTTTGACTGCCACCGAAGCATTCGCAAGTCTCCTCTTCAGCGGCGCGCCAACAGCACCTTTGAATTCCACCGAAGCATTCGCAAGTTCCTTCTTCAGCGGCGCGCCAGCAGCACCTTGGGCAAGGTCATCTCGTCATGGGCATAGCGAAGGCCCTCGCGCCCGACGCCGCTTCGTTTCACGCCACCGTAGGGCATCACGTCGAAGCGCATCGTCGGAAACTCATTGACCACGACGCCGCCGACTTCGAGCTCCGCAAACGCCGCCTCGATCACGGCCTCATCGCGCGTAAAGACACCGCAGTGGATCCCGAAGCGCGAGCGATTGACCGCATCGAATGCCGCCTTCATCGAGGGAAAGCGCGACAGCGTCAGCACCGGTCCGAAGACCTCTTCCTGCGCGAGCTTGCAGTCATCGGGCACGTCTTCGAGCAAGGTTGGGACGACGACGTTGCCCTCGCGACGACCGCCCGCGAGGACCTTGGCGCCACCAAGTTTGGCCTCTTCGATCCATGCCATGACGCGCTCGGCCGCGGCGCTCGAGATCAAGGGACCGCACACCGTGGACGGCAGCAGCGGATCGCCCCACGGTGTCGCGAGGGTCTTAAGGACGAGTTTGTCTCGCAAGACCTCGTAGATTTGCTCGTGTGCGCGGACGTGTTGCACCGCGATGCACACCTGACCGGCATAGCCATAGCCGCCGAGACAGGCGCGTTCGGCCGCGTGTGCGAGTTCGGCGTCGGCAAACACCAATACGCTCGCGTCGCCGCCAAGCTCGAGCACGACTGGCTTGTTCGGCACGAGCCCTTTGATATGCCAGCCAACGCGCTCCGAGCCGGTGAAGCTCACCATCGCGATGCGTGGATCGCACGCGGCTCTTTCGGCGACCTCGGGGCCGCAGCACACGGCGTTGACGACGCCCGCGGGCGCACCGGCGGCGTGTACGAGCCCAGCCAAGGTCAAGGTCGAGAGCATCGCTTGCGGCGAGGGCTTGAGCACGACGGAGTTGCCCGCCGCGAGCGCCGGGGCGAGTTTGTGCGCCGTGAGGTTGTAAGGCCAGTTGTAAGGAACGATGGCGAGGAGCGGGCCCATCGCGACGCGCTCTACGAAACACCGGTAGTCGCCGCCGCGGGCATCGCGCTCGAGGGAAAGCTCTTCTCGCGCGGGCGCATCGAGCAACTCTGCGGCCAGGTCGAAGGTCACGGCGAGCCGCGTCACCTCGGCGCGCGCCCAGCCAATGGGCTTGCCAACCTCGGCCGCCATCAGCAATGCCAGCTCTTCGGCGCGCACCCGGACGCTCGTGGCGATCCGCTGCAAGAGCGCCTGCCGCTCGGGCCGCGGCGAGCGTGAAAATGGCTGAAACGCCCGTGTTGCCGCGTCGAGCGCCCGGTCCATCGTGGGCCAACCCGCTTCCACGCTCGTGCCGAGCGGCGCGCCGTCGAAGGGCGCCGTCACGCTGACGAGCCGTGCGTCGGCGGAGTCCGCGCCGACAAACTGCCCATTCACCAAAGACTCGCAATGGATGCTTTGCATGGTTGTCAGGGTGTTCGTAACTGCCAATCTGTCGGGCGCCGCCAAGCTATCGGTCATGGCCACTCGTGGGCACGAATGCTGTTTGCGAATGCTGTTTGCGAATGCTGTTTGCGAATGCTGTTTGCGAATGCTGTTGGCTAATGCTGTTTGCGGGGGGAGCGGCCCGTGACTCGCGTGTAGAAGTGATAGCCGATAGTCCTGAAGGGCTCCGGCGGCATGGGGTGGAGGCGCGGCTGATAGAACGGCAGGTCCCGCCAGCGGACGTCGTCGTCGCTGTAAATATCGCAGAGCACCTTGCCGGCGAGGTTGGCGAGGCTGATGCCGTGGCCGCTATAGCCGAAAGCGTAATAGACATTGCGGTGCTCGCCGCGCACGCCCATCGCGCATACCCGAGAGAGCGTGAGCGCGACCGGGCCGGACCAGCGGTGGGCGATGGGCATTCCGCGCGCGCCCGGAAAGTAGTCGCCGAGGCGCCGCTCGATCGCCTGAAAGCCCTTGTCGTCTTTCGCCTGATAGCTCGTGCGTCCGCCATAGCGATAGGAGTAGGCGCCGTTACTACCGCCGCCGAACACGATCTCTCCGTTTTCGGTCAGGCTGCCGTATGCGACGCGGTCGAGATCATCCGAAAACCCCGCCGCGTTACCCCATCCGACGGCCGCGCGCTCTTCCGGCGAGAGTGGCCGCGTCGCCACGACGTGCGAGTGCACCGGGAACAGAAAAGACCGGAAATACCCGAGGTTTCTCGTATAGGCATTCGTCGCCAGCACGAGCGCCTTGGCCGTCACTTCGCCGCCATCCGTCATGACCCGCACCGAGGCACCCTCCTCGATCGAGCGCACGAGCGTGTTCTCGTGAATGGCAACTCCGAGCGAGAGGAGCACGCCGCGCAGTGCCCGGAGGTAGTCCACGCCATCGAGCCGCCCGGCCGTCGGATCGAAGACCGCACCGGCGACCCCGGTAGCGCCGAGTCGTGCTTCGAGCGCCTTGCCTTGCAGGAATTGGAGCGGGATCCCGGCGGCATTGAAGCGCTCTATCTCGAGCTGCGCGGCGTCGGAGCGCTCGGGCTTCGTGTACAGCTCGAGGCAACCACCGCGGGAATACCGAACCGGCAGCGCGTGCTCGCGAATGATGTTCTCGATCAGATCGATACCCGAGCGTGTGACATCGAAGATGCGGCGCGCGTGCTCCGGCGTCGGACTGTGAACTCCGTTTATCCAATTGAGCATGAGGCCGCCGTTGCGCCCGCTGGCCCCGTTGGCGAGCTGCCGCGCCTCGAGCAGCACGATGCGCCGCTCCGGAAAGCGCTTCGCCAGGTGGTACGCCGTCGACGCCCCGGTGAAGCCCCCGCCCACGATCACGACATCGGCGCTCGTGTCCGCGGCGAGCGGAGCGCAGGGCTCGTACGCGGGCTTATCCATGATCCAGATGGATCGGTTCTCGTCGATGTCTTCAAGATTCGCGCGTGCCATGCGAAGCGCGGCATTATGCCAGGAGAGCGTGCGCTCGCGGCCAGCCTTTGCGTCGGGTCTCTTCGCGTGGTGCCTCTTCGCGGCGTGCCTCTTCGCGGCGTGCCTCTTCGTGGCGCTTCTTTACATGCGCCGGAGGTAGCGGCACTCTCCGCCGGATATGGAAAAACGCGTGCGCCTGTGCATGAAAGACCTCTTTCACCAAGACGTCGTCGAGATGATTGAGCGTGAGACACGGCGCTATCAGATCTGGTCGATCGAGAGCCCCGAGGACCCGGACTTTCCGGCGGCCTACCAGATGCTTTGGGACGCCTTCGGGCCGACGGGTGAGATGGAGCGCGTAGAGCCCATTCGGCAGTTCTTGCGCGACGACTCGCACGAGCCGACGCCAACCGGCACCTACATCCGTTACTTCTTGCTGGTCGCCCGCGATGAGAACGGCGTCGTACGGGGAGTGCGTGACGGCTCCGTATTGGTCAATCCCAATCAATCGCCCGACCTCTGTGTCATCTACCTCTCGCACATCTACATGGTGCCCGAGGCGCGTGGGACGGTCCTCTCGTACTGGCTTCGTATCGCGCCGGTGGAGCTGGCAATGCAATATCTCGCGGATCTTCACGCGCTTGGGAAGGTGGCGCTGCCCTACCCGAATGCGCCGCAGCGCTACTTCGGGATGAACATCAATCTGGCGGCGGAGATGGAGTATTTCTCGCCCGACGAGCGCCTCAGCTTGCAGCGAATTCTGTTTTACGGACGCGGCGGATTCGACGTCATCAACCCGAGGCATTTTCCGTATAGCCAGCCGGACTTTCGCGACCCGGAGATGATTCGCGAGACTGGCAATCAGCCCATGCCCTTCATGGTGTTGTTGCGCCGCATGGGGCGCGAGCGTTTCGCCACGATGCCGCTCG
>SHZB01000178.1 GCA_009692485.1 Myxococcales bacterium | reverse complement strand
TCGCGCGGGTGCAGGATGGAGAGCTGCACGAAGCCATCGAAAGAGATCGGTGCGAGAGGAGCGAGCCTCAGCCCGTAGCCGGCCGAGAGGATGCTGCGGTGGTGATCGTAGAGGCTCGTCTTGCCGCGCTGCTCGGGCGCGGGACTCGGTGCGAATGCGAAGCCCCCGCGCACGGCGACGTCGACTCCGCGGTGGAGAGCGAGCGTGCGCTCGACGCCGAGCCGCGGCACGACGACGGGCGCGTAACCGGGAGCCTCAGGCACGAGGGCCGCGCACTCGGCGTCGTCCTCCGCGTCCGAGCAGCGAACGGTCGCCTCGCTGGGACCGGGATAGCGAGGCCAGTGCTCGTAGGCGGCGCCGAAGCTGAGCGTCGTCGGGCCCCACGCGCGCGCGATCTCGAGCGCGACGATGGCCGGATCGTATTGCGCGACACCCGCGACATGGAGCGGCGGAATATTCAAATCTCCCAGGTTTTCCGCGTCGATCACGACGTTGAAGCGCCCCTTGAGCTCGCCGCGAAACGCGAGTCCGACCCGCAAGCTGCCGTCCTCGGTCTCCCACGTTGCGCCGGCGAGAGGCGCGTAGCTGGCGACGAGCGTGTCCTCGACGACGGTGCCAATTCTTCCGGTCGCGTCCGTCGCCACGAGCACCGAGCCCTCGAGCGCCGCAGTCGCCATGAAGCCCCCGCCTAGCCGCACGCCATGACCGAGGTCGAGCCCGAGCGCGCCTTGAACGGCGATGCTCGCGACCCGATCTGCGAGTGGGATCTGCGGAGCCTCGGGGTAGAGAATGCGACCGCGCACGACGACGTCGATGGGCGTGACGAAGCCGAGCCCGAGGACGAGGCGATCACGCAGCCTGCCTCCGAAGGGCAGCGGCACGAGCACCCCGATCGTCGTCGCTCGCAGCGCGGGCGCGGGCCCAAGCTCCCCGGCCGCCGGTGGACCGTCGAGGGTGAGTGAGAACGCAGCACCTTCGAGTCCGAGCTCGAACTCCGTGTGGCGCGCAAGCGAGAGCAGCGCCGGATTTTGATACACGGCATCGGCCCCCTCGGCGGCCGCGACGCCCGTGCCCCCCATCGCGATCGAGCGCGCGCCAAAGCCGATCACGTGCTGCGGCGAGGCGAACGCCGGTGTCGGGGTGCACAGCGCAACTACGAATAACGCCAAGCGGTGCGTCATGAGCGGGGGAGCTTCGCTTTACCGCATTTGAAGTGCGGGTTACGGTCTCTGCCGTGTTCGGTCTCGGTTTGGGCGAGATGGTGCTCATCGCCATCGTGATGCTGATCGTGCTCGGACCGAAGGAACTGCCCGGGGTGCTCCGCACGGTCGCGCGCGGGCTGACCAAGCTGCGCCGCATGAGCACGGAGCTGCGCCGCGAGTCCGGCATCGACGACATCTTGCGCGAAGAGGGGCTCGCGAAGGACCTCGAAGAGCTGCGCGCGCTCAGGTCGTTCTCGAGCGCCGGCATGATGGAGTCGCTCCTCGAGCAGGGGTCGAGCGCACATGGCCGGCGACGTCCCGCGACGCAAGCCTTGCCGCCGACCGAGCCCGTGATCGCGCTCGAGGGGACGCCGCCCGATTCCGCGGACGAGTATCCCGAGGCGGGCGCGGATGCCTACGAGACGCGCGCCGAGCCGGTCCTGCCAAGCGCAGCCGCGAGCTCTTCGGAGGCTCCGTGAGCGGCGAGGCGAAATTGGGTGCGGCCGCGAGCGGCGAGGCGAAATTGGGCGCGGGCGAGAGCGGGCCTGCGGACGCGGCGGGTGCGGGCGCGAGCGGGCCTGCGGACGCGGCGGGCGCGGACGCGAGCGGCTACGTCGATCCGCCGATGACGATCTGGGAGCACATCGCCGAGCTGCGTAAACGCCTCGTGATCTGCCTGGTCGCGGTGCTCGTCCTCACTACGATCGCGTGGGAATTTCGCGAGCCGCTGCTCTCGTTTTTGGTGAAGCCCTTCGCCGATGCGTGGCGCGCCGAGGGCGTCTCCGGTAACCCCTCGCTCCACTTCCCGACGCCGGCCGCGGCCTTCGTCGCCTACTTTCGGGTCGCGCTGCTCGCGGGACTCTTGGGCTCATCGCCGGTGATGTTTTACCAGCTCTGGGCCTTCGTCGCGCCGGGCCTGTACGCGCGCGAAAAGCGGTACGTCATCCCCTTCGTGACGTGCTCGTCGCTACTCTTCGTCGGCGGCGGCTACTTCGGCTGGAGGCTCGCGTTCCCGATCGCGTTTCGGTACTTCCTCAGCCTCGCGGGCTCGCTCGAATCCATCCAGGTCACCGTCACGCCAACGGTGATGATGGGCGACTACATCGACTTCGTGATGCAGCTCTTGCTGGGCTTCGGCCTCATCTTCGAGCTGCCGCTCTTCATTCTGTTTCTGTCGCTGGCTGGGATCGTCAATTATCTCTGGCTAGCCCGGTATTTCCGGCATTTCGTGCTCGTCGCGTTCATCGTCGCCGCCGTCCTCACGCCGCCCGACGTCACGAGCCAGCTGCTGATGGCGCTGCCGATGATCGTGCTCTACACCGTGTCGATCGGCCTCGCGTGGGCCTTCGGCAAGGCACCCACCGAGGGCCAGCGCGAGCACTACCGACGCAAAGACGAAGCGGGCCGCGCCAAGAAGAAGAGCGCGACGAGCTAGCGGTAGAACAGCACCACGAGCTAGCGGTAGAACAGCACCACGAGCTAGCGGTAGAACAGCACCACGAGCTAGCGGTAGAAGAGCACCACGAGCTAAGTGCGAAGGCCCGCGTCAGTGGTGATACGGCTCGCCGCGAAGGATGGTCATCGCGCGGTAGAGCTGCTCGGCGACGACGATGCGCGCAAGTCGATGCGGCAAGGTGAGCGCGGACAGACTCCAGCGCTCGGCCGCGTCCGCGTTGATGGCTGCGGGCAGGCCATCGGCGCCTCCGATGCAAAAGGCGACGACCCCTTTGCCGCGGGACGCGAGCGCCTCGAGCCGCCGGGCCAGCTCTTCGCTCGTGAGCGTGCGGCCCTTGACGTCAAGCGCGACGACGTTCGCTCCCTCGAGTTTTTTTCGCATCCCGAGGAGCAGCTTCGGGCCGTCCTCGAGCTCGTGCTCGTCGAGCGAGCCGAAGCGTCGCAAGCGCGCGTAGTACTCGTCACACAGCTCCCGCTCGGCGCGCAGCTTGAGCTTGCCGACCGCGACGACGCGAAGCTTCATCGCCCGAGCTCCCGCGTGCCCCTCAGTCGCGCGCGTGCCCGTCGCCGAACACGCGAGCGTCGTCGTCGCCGCTCCCGCCGTTGTCCGGCACCGCCACCCGACCCGCGTCCGTCCACAGACCCTCGAGGTCGTAGTAGTGGCGCGTCGCTTGCTGAAATACGTGGACGACCACGTCGTTGAAATCGAGCAGCACCCACTGGCCGGCCAGGAGGCCCTCGACCGACAGCGGCACGGCGCGAAGCTTGCTGCGTAGCTCTTCTTCGATCCCCTTGGCGATCGACTGGACGTGGCGATCGCTGCGGCCGCTCATCAACACGAGCAGATCCGCGTAGTCGACCTTGTCCGTCACATCGAGGATCTCGATCGCCGCCGCCTTCTTTTCGAGCCCCGCCGCGGCGATCGCTAGCGCGAGCCGGCGTGCCTCATCCGATGCGACGCCGCTCGGCTTCTTCGGCGCTCGCGAGCCAACGCCGGCCTTCGCAGCGCGGCCCGTCTTTCCGACGCGGCCCGTCTTTCCGGCGCGAACAGTTCGAGGCGCGGCCTTCGCGCTGCCGAGCCGTGGGGCGCGCTTCTTTTTCGCGGGCACCTCAGCTGCGCCGTCGTCGGCAGCGCCCGAGTTCTCGCGACTCGCTGTGCCCGTGCCCGCCACCGTGCTGCCAATCCGCAAGCCACCGGAGGCGCTTCGACCGGCGCGCAGCCGTGGCGTACCCGGCCCTTTGATCGTCTTCTTCAAGCGGAAACCTCGCTCATCGCCGAGCCCGTTGGCACGGATGGCGAGCCGCCGCGACTGTCCTGTTAAAAGCGGATGTGATCGCGCCCAGTCCGTGGGTCTTCGAAGATGGACTCATCTCCGGAGCGTTGCCCCCGCCGCCCGATGAGCAGGAAGCCTCCGCCTCACAGCGACCAAGTGCATGCAGCCTGCGATGCAAGGCATGCCTGGCAGGAAATGAGCGGAGGCTCCGACGGAAGTAGAGTCCCTCATCTGTCAGGGCTCGTTCACGGCGAACCCGGGGCTCTCGACGAGCGTGGTTTGGGACATCCCGAGACTGGGACCGGACAGCACGGTTTGCCAGTCGCCGTCTTGCAGCAGCTTGTCGAAGCCCGTGTGGATCGCTCTGCGGATCACGGGCGTGCCGTCTTTCGAGGTGTGCGCGAAGGTCCAAAACTGACCGCCCTCGACGTGACCCGCCGGCACGCCTCCCGCCACGTTGCTCAGGAAGTCGCCGCCGGAAATTTTCAGCCGCTGGTACGAGCCCGTGAGCTCGCTCGCGCGCCAAACGCCGATGTTCGAGCCGAAAGAAACGTACAGATAGGAATAGACGCCATCGGTGAAGAGGTCGGGGTCTGTGCCGCTCGCGCTCCCCGGCAACGCGTAGAGCGCGAGCCCCGTGTTCGTTGCCAACGTGAAGCTTGCGCCATCGCTACCGTCCTTCTCGGTGGCGATGCCGATGACGTGGTCGTAGTTCTTCTGCGGCGTGAAGCACATGCTCGGCTTGCCGCCGTTCGCAGCGTCCACGCAATGCAAGAACGCGAGGACGATGCGACCGTCCTTGTCGAGCAAGGGCGACGGATCGACGAAGCCCGTGGAGCCTGCGACGTCGACCAGAACGGGCGCATCCAGAACGCCCGTGTCGGTGTGGTAGCGGACGAGCTTTCCAGGCGTGTAGATGTACAGCGTGTTGCCGCGACGGACGAGATCGGGCACCGAGCCCTTGAACGGTGTCCATCCGGGGAGGACGCTCCAGCTCGCGCCATCGTCGCTGCGCGCGACGTACACGCTGTGCTGGGTGAAGTCGCAGACGCTCTGGGCCTTGTCACAGGCGTGGAAAGCCATGAGGTATTTGCCCTCGAAGGGCGCGCCGCCTCCACTCGCGTCGGGTGCGCCGGCTCCTGCACCGCTCGTGGAAAACGAGCCGCCCGCACCACCGGCGCCGCTCGCGTTGGAAGTGGCGTCGCTCAAGGACGGCGCGCTCACCGAGCCGCACGCCGCCGTCATGATGTGGAGAATGGCCGCCGAGACGGTCTTGCTGCATGCGCATCGCCCGCGGCTGCTCATCGCAGGTGCCCGTTGCCCTCGACGCTCCACTTCAGCGCGGTGAGGCTCTCGAGGCCCATCGGCCCGTAGGCGTGGAGCTTGGTCGTCGAGATGCCGATCTCGGCGCCGAGCCCGAGCATGCCGCCGTCGTTGAAACGCGTCGAGGCGTTCACGGCCACGCAGCTTGCATCGACCTCGCGCAAGAACCGCTGCGCCCGATCGTAGCGGCGCGTGCAGATGGCCTCGGTGTGGTGGGTGCCATAACGTCGAATGTGCGCGAGCGCGTCATCGAGGTCCGCCACGACCTTCACGGCGAGGATCTTTGCGAGAAACTCGTGGCCCCAGTCGTCCTCGACCGCGGGCGTTGCGGCGTCGATGATCGCGCAGGTGCGGGCATCGCCGCGGAGCTCGAGTCCGGCCGTGATGAGGGTCGCCAAGCGTGGCAAGAACGCCTCCGCGACGCGCTCGTGTACGAGCACACACTCGAGCGCGTTGCACACGCCGGGGCGACTCAGCTTGCCGTTCTCGGTGAGCGCGAGGGCCATCTCGAGGTCGGCCTCATCGTCGACGTAGAGGTGACACACGCCCTTGTAGTGCTGCACGATCGGGACGCGCGCGTGCTCGACCGCAAAGCGAATGAGCCCCTCGCCACCGCGCGGGATCAAGAGATCGATGTAGCCCGACAGGCCGAGCAAAATCTTCGTCTCTTCGCGGCCGAGGGGCGGCACGAGCTGAACCGCATCGGCGGGCAACTCTGCGCGCGCGAGGCCCTCTCGCACCACGTCCGCGAGCAGCGCGTTCGAGCGAGTTGCCTCTTTGCCACCACGCAAGACGACCGCGTTGCCGCTCTTGATGGCGAGCGCGGCGGCATCGACCGTCACGTTGGGTCGCGCCTCGTAGATCATCGCGACGACGCCGAGCGGGATCCGCACCTGCCCGACGCGCAGCCCATTCGGCCGCAGCTTCATGCCGACGACCGCGCCCACCGGATCTTCGAGCGCCGCGATCTCGTGCACGGCATCGGCGATGGCCCGCACGCGACCCGCATCGAGCGAGAGCCGGTCGAGCATGGCGTCGTCGAGCCCCGCCTGCCGCGCCTCGCTCAGGTCCGCGGCGTTCGCGAGCAGCACTTCGTCCGCGCGTCGAACGAGTCCGCTGGCGACCTCGAAGAGCGCGCGATCTTTCGCGGCACGACCTAGCGGCGCGAGTCGGTGCGCCGCCGCCCGCGCCCGCACGCAGCACGCGATCAACTCCTCTCGCAGCTCCGACACCGGGCACGCTTAGCCGAGCCGCTCGCCTGTGGCTAGTGCCGCGAGTTGCTGCAATCGTCGTGAACGCGCGGCATCTTTGTCGTCGTTTCGCGGCTCGTCAATTCCGATGCAGCGAGGCTCTGCTGCTTGTCCTCGATTCAAGCGAATCGAGGCGCTAGCGTGCCGCGCGTGTCTTCGGAGAGCCTCGAAGCGGAGCTGCGCGTAGGGCTGCGCAAGTGGCGCTGGATTGCCGCTTTCGGCGCGACCTCGAGCTTGCTCGCTTGCGACGAGGCCGGCCGCGAACGACAAGCTCCCGCACCGCCCGCGACCAGCATCGCAGTCGCAGCGCAAGGAGCCCGCGGCGCGGACTTCCCAAGCTTGCCCGCGAGCGCCGTCCCGCCGAGCGCGGTCGTCGAAGGTGAAATGAAGGGCAATCGCGGTGGTGACGCGCACGAGCCCGAAGGCAAAGCAGCCGAAGGCGATGAAAAGGCCGAAGGCGATGAAAAACCCCAGGAAAAGGCCGATCACGATGAAGATCGCGACGATGATGTCGCCAAGCCGGGACCTTCCGCGCACCCCAAGCACGAGGGTCCGGGGCCTCGGCGCGGGCCGTCGAAACGACCGGCGGGCGGCGTGAACCTTTGAGGCCGCGACCGCGTTTGATGCCGCGACATCGCAAGCACGGGCAGGCCGCGCACCCGGCGGTGCTCACGCTCGTGTCCCTCGCCGCAGCGCTCTCACTCAGCGCGTGCCCGACGCCGCCCCCCGCCGTGCCATCCGGTCCGCCGCCGGAATACGAGAGTCCGCGCGAGTTCGTCCCGGCAAACAGCGTCGATCACGTCGAAGGAGCGCCCGTGCCCGCGGCGCCGCCTTCGCCCCAACCCTGAGATTCGCTCATGCGCAAACACGCGCTCGTTCTCGTCCTCGACTTCGGCTCGCAGACTACCCAGCTCATCGCCCGCCGGGTGCGGGAGTTGGGCATCTATTGCGAGATCCATCCCTTCTCGATCGCTGCTTCCGCGATCGACGCGCTCGCGCCGGCCGCGATCATCCTCTCGGGCGGTCCCGCGAGTGTGTATGGCGAGGGTGCGCCGACCATCGATGCCGCGCTGTTCGAGCGCGACGTTCCGATCCTCGGGATCTGCTACGGCGCGCAGCTCACCGCGCATTTGCTCGGCGGCAAAGTCGAGCGCTCGGACAAGCGCGAGTTCGGCGCAGCGAAGGTCGCGGTCGAGCACGCGGTCGGCCCCTTCGCGCGCTCGATGCTCGGGGAGGCGCTCGATGTTTGGATGAGCCACGGCGACCGCGTAACGGCGCTTCCGCCAGGATTCATCGCGATCGGGAGCAATCCGAGCACCCCCGCGTGCGCCATCGCCAACGTCGAGCGCCGCATTTACGGCGTGCAGTTTCACCCCGAGGTCACGCATACCAAATGCGGTCGCGAGCTCTTGGAGGCGTTCCTGCTCGACACCGCTGGGCTCGAGCGCGACTGGACCCCGCAGGCCTTCGTGGATGAGGCGATCGCGAAAATCCAACGCACCGTCGGCGAGACCGGGCGCGTCGTGCTCGGGCTGAGCGGAGGCGTGGACTCGACCGTCGCGGCCGTCCTCTGCAAGCGCGCGCTCGGCGATCGCGTGACGTGCATCTTCGTCGACAACGGCCTCTTGCGGCTCGACGAGGCCAAGAGCGTCACGGCGATGTTTCAGCACGAGCTCGACCTCGAGTTGGTGGCGGTCGACGCGAGCGGCGAATTTCTCGCGCGGCTCGAGGGGGTCACCGATCCCGAGCAGAAGCGCAAGATCATCGGCGCGACCTTCATCGACGTCTTCGAGCGCGAGGCCAACGCGATCGGCGACGTGCGCTGGCTCGCTCAAGGCACGCTCTACCCCGACGTGATCGAGAGCGTCCCGGTGCACGGCTCGAGCGTCGTCATCAAGAGCCACCACAACGTCGGCGGTCTGCCCGCGCGCATGAACCTCAAGCTGGTCGAGCCGCTGCGCGAGCTCTTCAAGGACGAGGTTCGCGCCGCCGGCCGTGCGCTCGGAGTCCCAGCGACGCTGCTCGGTCGCCATCCATTTCCGGGCCCGGGCCTCGCCGTGCGCTGCCTCGGCGAGCTGAGCCGCGAGCGCCTCGAAGTGCTGCGGCGCGCCGACGCGATTTTCATCGAAGAGCTGCGCGCGAGCGGGCAATACGACGAGGTGTGGCAGGCGTTCGCCGTGCTCTTGCCGGTGCGCAGCGTGGGCGTGATGGGCGACGACCGCACCTACGACGAGGTGGTGTCGCTGCGGGCCGTGAACTCACAAGACGGCATGACCGCCGACTGGTCGCGCCTGCCCTTCGAGCTGCTCGCGCGCGTGTCGAATCGCATCATCAACGAGGTGCGCGGCGTCAACCGCGTCGTCTACGACATTTCCTCGAAGCCGCCCGCCACCATCGAGTGGGAGTAGCGATGCGCGCCGCGAGCACCACGCCGATCTTCGCGCGCCTCGGGCTCGCCGGCTGCCTCATGCTCGCCGCTTGCCTCACGCTCGCCGCGTGCGCCGCG
Organism: Myxococcales bacterium; assembly: GCA_009692485.1. Taxonomy (GTDB): domain Bacteria; phylum Myxococcota_A; class Polyangia; order Polyangiales; family Polyangiaceae; genus SYFR01. The sequence goes on along the minus strand of SHZB01000178.1, from coordinate 140 downwards.
CCGAAGGTCGGGTTTTTGCGCCTGCGCGGCACGCCCCCCGATGCCATCGTCACGGTCGACGACGTCTACATCGGCAAGCTCGCGCGGCTCGCCTCCACGGGCGTGCGCGTCCCCGAGGGCGAGCACCGCGTCACCGTCGA